>DAPKRP010000040.1:0-2775 GCA_031800515.1 Polyangiaceae bacterium LLY-WYZ-14_1
ATCGACCTCCGCCGCGGTGGGCTCCCCCTCCACCACCGTCGTGTCCCCGAACACCAGGAGGAGCTGGTTGTCCCCGGCCTGGGTCTCGACCGCCGGCAGGCTCATGGTCACCTCCTGCCACCCGCCTCCCTCGTCGAAGAAGACCGATTGGACGGCGGTGCCGTTCACGTAAGGGGTGAGGGCCCCGGTGCCTTTGGATCGGAGGCGGAGGACCGCGGTCAGGTCGCTCGGCCCGTCCAGGTGGAACCAGAGCTTGCCGCGCTGGCCGACCCGCGCCCAGGTCGCGGCGTCCGCGCCGTCGCCGTCACGCCCCCGCTTGCCCCAGCCCGAGCCCCAGTCGCCGGCGGTGTACTTCGCCTGTGCCGGGGTGCCCAGGTCGATGAATAGGCCCCGCTGGTCGATGTCCGCCAGGTGGACCTGATCGAGGAGCTTGGTGCGCACCTCCAGGCCGGCGAGGGGGGCCGGAGCGTCGGCCTCCGGCGGGGCCTCGTCGCCCTTTCCTCCGCAGCCCAGGTTGCCCGATGCCAGGATCAGTGCCGCCAAGGCCACCCGGCCCGCGCCGGGAATCCCGCCTCGGAGAGGGCGGTTCGGAACCAAGGGAACCCGGCTCGCGCTTCCGGTCGGGGACGAAAAGCCGCTTCGAGGGAAGAGGGGTACGCGCGTCGGGGAACGCATCGAGCTCTTCGGCATCACAGGACCAACTCCTCGGGCGCCGGCCGACCCGGGCGGGCGCCAGCCTGAGGGATGACCGCGCACGGGACGAGAGTCCAGAAAAAGCGTTCAGGTGCTCGGGGGCATCGAGGTCAGTCGTCCGCGGCGGGTTCCTTGGCGATGCGAAGGAGCTCGTGGCGAGGGCCCCGGTCCGGCTTTTCGAAGGCGAAGGTGACCCGGTCCCCCGGGGCGAGGCCGTCGAGCAGGTCCGGGTCCCCTGCGTAAAACGGCATGGTCATCGCCGGCATGTAATCGCCGACGGCCTCGTGGTCGATGGTCACCCGGCCCTCCGCCTCTTCGATGCGGGTGACCACCCCCCGGGCTTCGAGGACCCGCCGGTCGTCCGCTTCGGATGCCGGGGTGGTGGGGCTGGGGTCCTCCCCATGGTCGTGCCCCGGCCGGCCCGGGTCGTCGCCGTCATCGTGCCCGCCCATGGCCCGGGGCGCCTCGGTCCGGGGCTCGGCCTGGTCCGTCGGACGGTCCCCCTCGGTGCCGGAGGAGCAGGCCCCGGAGAGCGCAGCCGCCGCCACCCAGCATCCGAGGAGGGTGCCGCGGACGCGCATCGGCCGGAATCCTGCCGGCCGGAGCCATGCTGGCGGCAGCCATGCGGATGTCGTGTTCATTCCGTTCCTCTTGCCCTCTCAGAAGGTCGCTGACACACCCTCTCAGGGTTCGCTCGGCTGGACCACGGCGATGGCGTCGAGGTCGAAGCCCGAGCTCATGCCGCCTCCGGTGCCGGCCCGGTCCGCGATCCGGACGAAGCTCACCCGGTCGAGCCCGAGCTCGGCAAGGTCGAAGGCGTCGCCTCCGGCCGCGGTCGGATCCGTCGCATCGATCTCCGGGGCGCCGGGACCGGCGAGCACCGGTCGCACACCGGCGCAGCCCGGATATCCCGCCTCCCGGTCGTCGGCCTCGCAGGGAAACGCCTGGAAGGTCTCCCCGTCCTCGCTGACTTCGACCTGCCCGGGCTCCGCGAAGGTGTCCGGCCCGGCGCCCAGGACGAAGGGGTTCTCGAAGACCAGGAGGTCGGCCCCCGGCCGGTCGACGGCGGCGACGCCGAGCCGAAGGGTGATCGTGCCCCCTGCCCCGAGGGAGACGACGTCCAGGCTGCCGGCCCGGGAGCCGGCCCCCCGGGGGGCACCGAGGACGATGCAGGGCAGGCCCTCCTGGCCGAAGCCGGCCCCCGGTCCCGGGTCGAAGTCGACGACCGCGGCGGCGAAAGGGGTGCCTTCGAAGATCCCGGGGTCGCAGGCGTCGTCTTCCCCGCCGGCGTCGTCGCCGGCGCCCCCATCCCGGTCCGAGTGGTCCGGAACGCCGCCTTCGTAGATGCGATCCGGGGGTCCCTCGGCGGCGTCCACGAGACCGCCGCCGCCCGGGTCGCCGGTGTCCCCGCATCCGGCGGTGGTCGTCGCGCTGGCGACGAGGAAGGCGGCGACGAGCCCCGGAAGGGCGCGGTGGCCGCTTCCGGTCCGTCCCGCCCGGCCCGCGGTCACCCGCCGTAGCCCTTGCGCTCGTTCTCGAGCTGTTCCTTGTAGGCGACGCTGTATCGGGTCCAGGGCCGGAGCTCCAGGCGTTTGACCGCGATGGGCTCCCCGGTGCCCTCGCAGACACCGTATTCGCCTTCCCGCATCTTGTTGAGGGCCCGGTCGATCTCCACCAGGAGCTTTCGCTCCTTTTCGGCGAACCGCATCAGGTTCGCCTGTTCCGTGTGGCGCTGGGCGATGTCGAGCTCGTCGGCCAAGGGGTCGACGTCGCTGATCGCGGCGGACATCCGCTCCCCCATGCCCTCGGTCAGCCGCTTCTGCTCTTCCCGAAGCCGCTCGTAGAGCGACTGGAGCTGCTTCTTCGTCAACTTGGCGTCGGGGGACGCCTTCGGAACGAAGTCATCGTTGGCGTTGCCGCCCTGGGAGCCGTCGTTTCCTGCCTGACGCGCGTTCGTCGCCACTTCGCCATCCTCCGGCGGCACTCCCTGCCGCCCTGTCCCCATCGGGAGGTCCCGATGAGGGGAATGAAGCCAACCCGAACCGAGTCTTGGGGACCGGGGCATGCGTTCACCACCCCCCG
>DAPKRP010000041.1:0-10217 GCA_031800515.1 Polyangiaceae bacterium LLY-WYZ-14_1
CAGGGTTTCTCCCAGGGTCGGGGGCCGGATCCGCCGTCTCCGAGGGGGGCCGGCGGTGGCAGCGCCCGGGTAGGTCGGGCGGGGTGGCCGGACCGGCTCAACTTCGCGCCGGATGGGACCGGTTTCTTGAGCCGGTCGCCGGGGGAGCTGCACCTACCCCCACGTGGACGACCTCAGGCATCGGTTCGCGATCCGCCTCACCCTTCTGTTCGGCCTCATCGGCGCGCCCGGATGCGTGGGCGAGGTCCTCGGCGCCGGGGACCGCCTGCCGGGCGACCCCGGCGACGGAGGCGGTGATGCCCTCGACCCGGAGGATGCCGGGGTCTCCGAGGACACCGGGGACGGAGATGGTGGCCCCGGGCTGAGGGACGCGGGCTTCCCGCCGGACGCGGGGCCCGACGACGAAGGCGACGCCGGCGCCGCGCCGGACGCCGGCGCCCATCCCGGGGAGGTCGGGGACTTCCTCGAACGGGACGGGCTCGTCGCGTTCGAGGCGGAGCACTACCACGAGCAGACGGACACGGAGCGGCATCGGGTGCGCTGGTACACCTTCGCCGTCGGCGCCCCGGACCCCGAGGTCGACTGCGTGACCAACGTCGTCTGCTCCGGGAGCACGCGCCCCGACTGCAACGAGTACCCGTCCTGCGACGGCGACGACCTCGACCCGGCGGACGCCGTCGGCGGGGCCTACGTCGAGCCCCTTCCGGACCGGCGCCGGACGGACCACGAGCCGGGCACGGTGGGCATCGGGGTGGTGAACACCCCGGGGCAGGCAGCGACGCTGCACTACCGGGTGTGGTTCGAGACCACCGGTCGCTTCTACGTCTGGGCCCGGGCCCGGGGGCAGGGCCCCGCCGCGAACGGGCTCCACATCGGCCTCGATGGAGAGTGGCCTCGAAACGACCTCATCGATGGAAGCACCATGCGGATGCAGTTCCCCGGGGGCGGCTGGCGCTGGAATCAGCGCCGCCGGGGCAGGCACCAGCACACCGGAGTCCGCGGCACCGACGAGGTCAGCGAGCGGGACGCGAACATCTGGCTCCAGATCGACGAGCCCGGCCTCCACGTGATCAGCCTGGGGATGCGAGAAGACGGTCTGGAGCTCGACAAGCTGGTGATGACCACGGACCCCGACTACGAGCCGGAAGGGGACGGCCCGCCGGAGCGCTTCGTCGAGGATTGATGGGTGCGGGGACTCCTTAGTTGAAAAGCTGACGCGGGTGTGACGGGCTGACGCACGCCCACCGGTCTGGCGTCCTTGCCGGTGCGCCTAGTACCCCGGACGCCATCGACCGACCGACCCGGCAGGTACGCTCGGCGCGGTTCTTGTAAGACGCGCCGCCATGATCCGGACATGGAACGGGCACACCTGGCCATCGCTCTTCACCTGGACGATCGTCCTCGCCGGCGCGCTCGGCTGCGGCGATGACCGCGGCGGGGAGATGCCCGGCGACGCGGGTCCCGGCGCCAGCGGCCCGGCACCCTCCTGGAATCGGCGCCCCATGGACACGCTCCGACTGGTGGAAGGGGCGACCCTGGTGCTGCCCCTGGACCCGGGCCAGGACGTCGCCGAGGTGGGCGTCGAAGAGACCGGGCCTGCAGAGGCGGCCGGACTCCACGTCCGATTGATGGTCGACCCGGATGCCGACGCTCTGAGCCTCGCCCTCCGTGCTCCTCTCGGTGCCTCCCCGGGGACGCGCGACGCAGAGATCCTCCTGGCCGCGGAGGGTGGAGAGGCGGCCCGGTTCCCACTGGCCCTCGAGATCGTCCCTCTGGGCTGGGAACGCTTCGCGGCCTGGGACTGGGAGAGCGACGAAGGACCCGAGCCCCGGGAGCATGGGGTGAGCCTGGCCACGGAGGACGGGCTCCTCGTCCTTCAGGGGAGCGGCTACTTCCCCCAGTTCACGCAGATGCTCGACGACGCCTGGCGCTTCGACCGAAGCACCGAAACCTGGGTGGCGCTCTCCGTCGTCGGCGAGTTGTCCGGCGCCGGCTCTCGCCGCGCCGCCGCCGGCCGGAGTCCGGGGGAATGGCTGCTCTTCGGTGGCTACCAGGAGCCGCCGGTCTACCTCGACGAGCTGGTCGCGATCCGTTTCGAGCCCGGGGAAGACCGGTTGACCGTCTCGTCCCTCCCCTCGGAGGAGCGTCCCTTTTCCCGGGGTCTCCATGCCTTCGTCAAGGACCCCGGTGCAGAACGCTGGATCGCCTTCGGCGGGGTCAACTCGTCTCCCGTCGGCAGCGTTCGCATCCTCCCGGACACCTGGGAGCTCACCTTCGTGGATGGAGAGCCCCGGTGGCGCTTCCTCGAGCTCGAGGGGGAAGGCCCCACGCCACGGTACGGGTTCTTCTACGGCGTCGACCCGGCGACACGCCGGCTCATCGTGTGGAGCGGCGGCGGACCGCCCACCGCCGACGACCCCGTCAACCCCGCGGACGACACCTGGGCGCTCGACCTCGCCGACGAACCACCCACCTGGCGACCGCTCTTCCCGACGGGGGACGCGCCCCGGGGGCGGCGGAACGGCTGCAGCGTGTTCGACCCGGCCCTCGGCGCCCTGGTCGTGATCGGCGGCACCGCCGACGGGAGGTCGACGGTCCCCGGGGTCCACGCCCTGGAGCTACGGGGGCCGATGGCCCCCCGCTGGGTCGACCTCGGTGGCCGGGTGGGCGAGCCGCCCCTCCGCTCGAGCGGCTTCGGGACCGCCCTCGGAGGCGTCGATGAGCCGGGCCTGGTCTGCGGCTTCGGCAATGGGACGCGGCCGTTCGCCGATCTCGCGTTCCTGGCTCCCACGGGCGCTACCGACCCCGGTCCGGCGTAGGGGGGCTGCTGGGAGCTGCGAGCCACCCCGGGCTCGTCCCGGTAGCCCCGGAACTGGCCCAGGATCACGCTGTCACGGCTGAGGGGCCGAACCGTCCGCAGCACCTTGGCCTGCTCGTCCCGGATCGCCTCCGGGATCGTGCTCGATGGCGCCTCCATCGCGACGTAGCTGATCACCTGGAGAAGGTGGTTCTGAATCACATCCCGAATCACACCCGTCTCGTCGTAGAATCGGCCGCGCCCTTTGACCCCGAAGCTTTCCGCCATCGTGATCTGAACGTTCTCGACGTAATATCGATTCAGAACCGGTTCCAAAAAGGCATTGGCAAAGCGGAAGTACAAGATGTTTTGCACCGCTTCCTTGCCCAGGTAGTGATCGATTCGGAAGATGTTCTCCTCCGGCAGTCGTTTCGCGAGAAGCCTGTTGAGCTCCGTCGCGCTCTGGAGGTCCCGGCCGAAGGGCTTCTCTACGATGATCCGGGCGTCCCGGAGCTCGCCCACCCCGGAGAGCTGCTCGATCACCGTGGGAAACATGCTCGGCGGGATCGCCAGGTAGTGGGCCGGACGCTCGGCGCCTTCCAGCTGAGACCGGACGCTCCGAAAGGTCGCGGGATCCGCGTAGTCCCCATCGACATAATGGAGACTTTTCGCCAGCCGCTGAAAGGCTTCTTCGTCCACCCCGTCGTCGCCGCAGCTCTCGACGATGCTCTGCCGGGCCCGGTTGACGAGCTTCTCCCGGTCGAAGTCCGCCTTCGCCACGCCGACCACGGGGAGGTCGAGCTTGCCGCGACGGGACAGGGCGAACAGGGCGGGGAAGATCTTCTTGTAGGCGAGGTCTCCGGTCGCCCCGAAGAAGACCAAGGCGTCCGACGGCTTCGGATGAGCTCCTTGCATGTCGAGGCAGGCTAACGCGCTTCGCCGCGCCCCCAGATGACATCGGCGTGCCGTCCCCGGGGATGCCGCCCATCGGGATCGTGGACGGCGATCGTCAGGACGTCGGCGGCCGGGGGGTCGTTTCCCCGGAACGGGCCGTCGATGGCGGCACCTCGATGCGAGCCACCGTACCGACCCCCGGTGTCGAGCGAAGCTCGACGGTCCCGCCCATCCCCGTGATCAAGCCGTGGGTGATCGCCAACCCGAGCCCCGTGCCTTCCCCCGCGGGCTTGGTCGTGTAGAAGGGGTGAAACGCCTGCCGCAAGACCTCGTCCCCCATGCCGATGCCTCGGTCCTCGATCTCCAGGTACGGGCGCTCGCCCACCGCGGCGACACCGGTTCGGAGGGCGACGGGCGGCTGGGGTGCCGGCGCCGCTGGCGAGCCGCCGGCGTCCCCTGTTCCCCGGGTCTCGGCCACCGCCTGGGCGGCGTTGACCAGCAGGTTCACCACCGCCTGGACCAGCTGACCCTCATCGCCCAGGGCCGCAGGCACCGGGACGAGCCCCGTCGGGTCCACCTCGACCCGTTGACGGCGAAGCTCCGTTGCCGCGACCCGCAGCGCCGCCTCGGCCACCGCCCGCAGGTCGACCGCCTGGAGCGTTGGGCGGCGGGACCGGCTGAAGGTGCGCAGCGCCTCGACGATGCGGGCGATCCGCCGGCCGCCGTCCTGGATCTCCCGCGCCATCTCCGCGAGCTCCGAGAGGGGACGCTCCGGGGCCACCCCCTGGGCGAGCGCGTCCAGATCCTCCCGCAGCAGGTCAGCGTTCGCCTGGACGTAGGCGAGGGGGTTGCGGATCTCGTGGCCGACCCCGGCGGCCAGGGTGCCGATGGAAGCGAGGCGGTTCGCCTCGTCGAGGCGCCGGCGGAGCCGCTCGTCGTCCGTCAGGTCCTGGATCACCCCGAAGATCGCCACCGGCTCGTCCGTCGCTGTGTCGACCTCCCGCCGCCCCTGAGCCCGGACCCGGCGCACCTCGCCGTCCGCCCGCCGGATGCGCAGACGGAAATCGAAGGGACGCCCGAGGTCCACCGCGGCCGCGACCGCGTCCGCAGCCTGGCTCCGGTCGTCGGGGTGGTAGTAGCCGATGGCGTCGTCGAGGGACGGCTGCCCGGCGTCGAGGGGCCGGCCGTGAATGCGGAAGACGCCGGGGGACCAGTGCAGCCGTCGGTCTTCGATCCCGTAACGCCAGTGGCCCAGACCTACGATCTCTTCCGCCATCTCCATCAGCTGGACCCGCCGGGTGGCGTCCCGGACGGCGCGGCGCTCCCCGGTGACGTCCCGGGCGCTCGCGTAGATGAGGCCGTCCTCGGCGAGAAAGGCGTTCCAGGCGAACCAGCGGTGGTCGCCGGACGCCGTCTCCCAGCGGTTGACGAATCCCTCGATGGCCTCGCCGCCTTGGAGTCGCGCCACCACCCGGAGGCTCGCCGGCACCTCGGCGGGGTGGATGAAGTCGAGGAAGGGCCGGCCGAGGAGGGCCTCCCGACGGTGGCCGACCGCCCGGAGGAAGGCGTCGTTGGCCCAGACCAGGCGCTCGTCCCGGGCGATGCACAGGAGGTCGAGGGAGCGCTCGAGGAAGCGGGAGGTGTCGGGCGGCTCGGGCATGGCGCACAGGGGCGGGGAGGGGACGCCCGGATGAGCCATCGACGCGCGGTCTCGGCACCGGTCGACCCGTGGGGGCGGGTGCGAAGCCCCCCTCCACCCCTTGATAACGCCCCCACGGACGAAAAGTACAACCCTCCGGTGGCACCTCGTCCGCCGGCACGGGATGCGGCGCCTCCCCCGGCGGCCCGTCTTGCGTCGCCGAGGTCACGGGGCGATGTTGACCGGGTGAGCGAAGCCCCGGTCCTCCGCGAGCTGGCCCCCCCCGGCGTCCTGCGCCTGACCCTGAATCGGCCGGCGGCGCGGAACGCGATGAATCGGGGGATGGTCGACGCCCTCCGGGAGGCGGCGGCGCAGGCGGAGGCCGACCCCTCGATCCGGGCGATCGTGTTGCGGGGGGCCGGCGGACACTTCTGCGCCGGGGGCGACGTCAAGGAGATGGCCGGGGCACGCGCCGCCCCGGCGCCATCGCAGGACGGCGAAGACGCCGGGGACCCCATCGCCGCCCTGAACGGGATGTTCGGAACCCTCGCCCTCGCCTTCGCCCGGAGCAGCGTGCCCGTGGTCGCCGCCGTCGAGGGCGCGGCGATGGGCGGGGGCTTCGGCCTGGCCTGCACCGCCGACGTGATCCTCGCCGCGGAGAGCGCCGATTTCCGCCTCCCGGAGACCTCCCTCGGGGTCGTGCCGGCCCAGATCGCCCCTTTTCTCGTCGAGCGCCTCGGCCCCACCGTGGCGCGCCGGCTGGCCCTCACCGGGGCCCGGCTCGACGGTGCCGCCGCCCGAGCCATCGGGTTGGTCGATCAGGTGGTCCCGGCGGATGAGCTCGACGCCGCCCTCGAGGCGGTCCTGGGTCGCATCCTCGCCGGGGCGCCCCAGGCCACCCGGGCGACCAAGCGTCTCTTCCACCGACTGGCCGCCGCCGGCCCCGTCGACCAAGCGTTCATCGACCACGCCGCCGGCGTCTTCGCCGCGGCGGCCCGGGGGGACGAGGCCGCCGCCGGCATGGGGGCGTTTCTCTCCAAGGGAAGGCCGCCCTGGGACCCGGCGGCGGACTGACCCAGGAGCTCCGAGGACCATGGACAAGGCGATCCTGACCTGCGCCCTGAATGGGGTGCTCACCAACCCGAAGCAGCACCCGGTGCCCGTCACCCCGGCGGAGATGGCCGCCTCCGCGAAGGAAGCCTACGACGCCGGGGCCGCGATCATGCACATCCACTTCCGACAGCAGACGGAGGGCATGGGGCACTTCCCCTCCTGGGAGCCGGAGGTCGCCCGGGCGTGTAGCGAGGCGATCCGGGAGGCCTGCCCCGGGGTGATCGTCAACCAGACCACCGGGGTCGTCGGGCCGGATGTCTCGGGACCCATCGCCTGCCTCCGGGCCATCGCCCCGGAGATCGCAGCCTGCAACGCCGGCAGCCTGAACTACCTGAAGCTTCGCTCGAACGGGCAGTGGGCCTGGCCCCCGATGCTCTTCGACAACCCGGTGGAGAAGGTCGGAGCCATGCTTGACGCGATGGCCCAGGTCGGGGCGCGCCCGGAGTTCGAATGCTTCGACCTCGGCATCGTTCGGTCCATCGCCCTCTACAAGGGCGCCGGGATGACGGACGCGGCGCAGTACAACTTCGTGATGGGCGTCGCCTCCGGGATGCCCGTCGACGGGGAGCTTCTCGGCCTCCTGCTCCGCTACAAGGAGGCCGATGACCCCTGGCAGTGCACGTTGATCGGCCGGGGCGAGATCTGGCCCGTCCATCGCCGAGCCGCCGAGCTCGGCGGCATGCTCCGCACCGGCGTCGAGGACACCTTCTACCTGCCGAGCGGCGACAAGACCTCCGGGAACGGCCCCCTCATCGAGGCCCTCGCCGCCGTGGCCCGGGAGGTGGGGCGGGAGGTCGCCTCCCCGGCGGAAGCCCGGTCCATCCTGGGGCTTCGTCCCGTCGGGAGCGCCTGACCGCCGAACGGGCGGGGCCAGGAGCTCGTTCGGCGCCCGGGGCCCCCCGGAAGCACGGGCGGTAAGGGGCGGGCGAGCGGCTCCCCTCAGCCCTTGAGCAGGGCGACCAGCTCGTCCGCACCGCCGACGTACTTGCCGTCGATGAAGACCTGGGGCGTCTCGTGACGTCCGCTGACGGCCCGCAGGTTCCGGGGCGTCGCCTGGACCTCGTCGTAGGGAAGGCTGCGTTCTTCCAAGGCGGCCTTCGCCCGAGCGCAGTGCCCGCAGCCCGGCTTGGTGAACAGCAGGATGTCCCGGGGGCCCTTCGCCTCGCCGGCCAGGTGCTGGAGCATCGTGTCCGCGTCCGAGACCTCGTAGGGATCCCCGGGCTTTTCCGGCTCCACCCACATCTTGTCGACGACGCCGTCCTTGACCAGCATCGAGTAGCGCCAGGAGCGCGGGCCGAAGCCGAGGTCCCCCTTGTCGACGAGCATGCCCATGCCCTTGGTGAACTCGCCGTTCCCGTCCGCCAGGAACGTGACGTCCTTGGCGCCCTGGGCGTTCTTCCAGGCCTCCATGACGAAGGCGTCGTTCACGCTGACGCAGACGATCTCGTCGACGCCGGCCCGCCGGAGCTCCCCGGAGAGCTCCTGGTAGCGGGGCACGTGGCTGCTCGAGCAGGTCGGGGTGAAGGCCCCGGGCAGGGAGAAGACCGCGACCGTCTTCCCCTTGAACAGGTCGTCCGTCGAGCGCTCCTCGAGGGCGCCGTCGACGAGGGTCTTGTACTGAATGCTCGGGACGCGCTGTCCCTCTCGGTTTTCGAGGCTCATGCCCTCGTCTTGGGCCTTCCCTCGGGGAGAGGCAATGGGCCCCAGGGCGGTCGCCTCGGGGACGTTCCCTCCGGCCGGACGTTCGGTAGCCGGGCCGGGACGGCCGGGGGATTCCCGGCGTCGCCCCCGCACCTCAACCGGGGTCCGGAAGTGCCGTGTTCTTTCCCACCTGGGCCGGAACGGGAAGATGGCTCACCGTCCGCGGTCAGGGACATAGTCAAATTCTCTTGACACTTCGAGGTGTCAAGGGGATGAATGTTCACGACACGACGAGGTATTCATGAGCAGCCGGATCGAAGACGCCCTGACCCGGATCCTGGCCGGGACGGCGCGCCAGGCTCCTCCGAAGCTGGCTAGCGCGATCGAGCATGCGGTCTTTCCCGGCGGTGCCCGGCTCCGACCCCGCCTGTGCCTGGCGGTCGCCGACGCGGACGACAACGACGCCCCCGACCTCGCCGAGGCGATGGCCTGCGCGATCGAGCTGCTCCACTGCGCGTCCCTGGTGCACGACGACCTGCCCTGCTTCGACGACGCGGACCTCCGCCGCGGCCGCCCATCGGTCCACCGCGCCTTCGGGGAACAGATCGCCGTGCTGGTCGGGGACGCGCTCATCGTCCAGGCGTTCGCCGCCGTCGCCGGGGCCGCGGCCGCTGCCCCAGCTCGGGTCCCCGGGCTCATCGCGATCCTCGGCGAGGCGGCCGGCGCGGCCCGCGGCCTCGTCGCGGGGCAGGCCTGGGAGAGCGAGCCGTGCCCCGATCTCGACCGCTACCACCAGGCGAAGACGGGCGCGCTCTTCGTCGCCGCGGCGATGGGGGGCGCGCTCGCAGCGGGACGCGCCCCGGAGCCCTGGCGGGCGATGGGGGCGGGCCTCGGCGCCGCCTACCAGGTCGCGGACGACCTCTTCGATGCCCACGCCGGCCCGGGGGACGCCGGCGGCAAACCGCTCCGCCAAGACACCACCCTGCTGCGGCCGAGCGCGGTGACCGCCCACGGTACCCTCGGCGCGGTGGAACGGCTTCGGGCCTTGACCGGGCAGGCGGCGGGGGCGATCCCGAGCTGCCGGGGCCGCGCCGTGCTCGAAGCCTTGGTCGCGCAGACCGCGGAGCGGTTGGTCCCGGCGAGCCTCCGCCAATCGGCGGCATGAGCCCAGCGGGGGAGGCCGGCGTGGAGCAGGACGGCCCCCTCCGTCGTCGAATGGGCGGCGCCGGCCGCCGGGTTCCGCCGCTCCTCGGGCGCTTGTGGCAGCGGTTCATCGCGCTCCATGAGCGGTGGCTGGACCTGCGGGACCGGGTGCTCGCGCGCCCCGGGTTCCAGCGCTGGGCGGCGCGCTTCCCCCTGACCCGGGGGGTGGCTCGGTCCCGGGCCACCGGGTTGTTCGACCTGATGGCGGGCTTCGTCTACGCCCAGGTCTTCGCAGCGGTCGTCGAGCTCCGGCTGCCGGAGGCGCTCGCCGCCGGCCCCCGAGCCCTCGACCAGCTCGCCGAGGCGACGGGTCTGCCGCCGGAGCGGCTGCGGCGTCTGCTCGACGCGGCGGTCTCCCTGGACGTGCTCAAACGTCGGCGCGGGGATCGCTACGGACTGGGTCCCGTCGGCACCGCCTACCTCGGGAACACCCTGGTCGTGCAGCGCATGGTCGCCCACCATCGACTGCTCTACCGGGATCTCGCCGACCCGGTGGCGTTGCTCCGGGGGCCCGCCGAGCCGACGGAGCTCGGCCGTTTCTGGAGCTACGCGGGACCGGCCGGGGAGGCCACCGACCGGGAGCAGGTCGCGCCCTACTCGGAGCTCATGGCGAGCTCTCTTCCGGCCATCGCCGAGGACGTTCTCGAGGCCTGTCCGCCCCCCGCCCGGGCCCGCTGGCTCGACGTCGCCGGGGGGCGGGGCGCCTTCCTCGAGGCGGTGGCGGCGCGGGCGCCGGAGCTCGAGCTCGTCCTCTTCGATCTGCCGCCCGTCGCCGAGCTCGCCCGGGCCCGCCTCGCCGCCGTCGGGCTCGGCGACCAGGTCTCGGTGCAGGGCGGGGACCTCTTTCGGGATCCGCTTCCCGGGCCCGTCGACCGCGTCTCCCTGGTCCGCGTGCTCCACGACCACGAGGACGAGGCGGCCGCCGCCATC
>DAPKRP010000042.1:0-8695 GCA_031800515.1 Polyangiaceae bacterium LLY-WYZ-14_1
GACCTCTTTCGGGATCCGCTTCCCTGGCCCGTCGACCGCGTCTCCCTGGTCCGCTTGCTCCACGACCACGAGGACGAGGCGGCCGCCGCCATCCTGCGAGCGGTCCGGAGCGCGCTCCGACCCGGAGGACAGTTGCTGGTGGTCGAGCCCATGAGCGGGACGGTCGGAGCGGAGGCGATGGGGGACGCCTATTTCGGCTTCTACCTCCTGGCGATGGGACAGGGACGCCCCCGGACCCCGGAAACCCTTCGCCAGATGCTCTTCGAGGCGGGGTTCTCCCGGGTGCGCCTGCGGCCGACCCGCCGGCCGATGCTGGCCCGCCTGCTCCTTGCGGAGTGAGGTCGAGAGAGTGTCTATTTCTCTTGACGTTGGTGACCGTCCATGTAGATTGACGGTCCATGGACTGCACCGCCGTCGTGTTCCGGGCCCCAGGGGAGGTCGCCATCGAGCGCCTGCCCCTCGTCCCGGTCCGCACCGGCCCGGAGGTCGTGGTCGACGTCGAGTGGACGGCGATCAGCACCGGGACCGAGCGGCTGCTCTACACCGGGCAGATGCCGCCCTTTCCCGGGCTCGGCTATCCCCTGGTGCCGGGCTACGAGACGGTCGGTCGGGTCGTCGAAGCGGCCACGGGCTCCGGTTTCGAGCCGGGGCAGCGGGTCTTCGTCCCCGGGGCAAGCTGCTACGGCGACGTCCGCGGGCTGTTCGGGGGCGCGTCATCGATGATCCGGGTCGCCGCCGACCGCATCGTCCCGATCGACGAAGCCCTCGGTGAAGACGGGGTGCTCCTGGCCCTGGCGGCCACCGCCCAGCACGCCCTGGCCGGCGGCGACGGGCGCCTCCCGGAGCTCGTCGTGGGCCACGGCGTCCTCGGCCGTCTCCTCGCCCGGCTGGCGGTCGCCGCGGGCGGCGCTCCGGTCGTCTGGGAAAAGAACCCCGCCCGGGCCGCCGGCGCCCAGGGCTATCGCGTGGTCGACCCGGAAGAGGACGACCGGCGGGACTACCGGTCGATCTACGACGTCAGCGGCGATGCTTCCCTGCTCGATCCGCTGATCGGGCGGCTCGGTCGCGGCGGCGAGATCGTTCTGGCCGGATTCTACGAGCGCCTGTCCTTCGCCTTCCCGGCCGCCTTCATCAAGGAGGCGACCCTGCGCATCGCGGCGGAATGGGCACCGGCAGACCTCCAGAAGGTCCTGTCCCTTCTTACCGAAGGTCGACTCGATCTCGGCGGGTTGGTGACCCACCGACGTTCCTACGATGAAGCGGTCGACGCCTACGAGACCGCCTTTGGAGACCCTGACTGTCTGAAAATGGTTCTTGACTGGAGAAGCTGCCAATGAGCGGAGGAATGGCCGATCCCATCGCGGAAATGACCGACCGTCTACGCGCGGAGGCTGCGGAAGAGCCCGTGGTCCCGGAGCCGACGCCGGTGACGAAGGAAACCCAGATCATCGCCATCTATGGCAAGGGAGGCATCGGCAAGAGCTTCACCCTCGCCAACCTGTCCTACATGATGGCCCAGCAAGGGAAGAAGGTGCTGCTCATCGGCTGCGATCCGAAGAGCGAC
The DNA here is from genome assembly GCA_031800515.1 of Polyangiaceae bacterium LLY-WYZ-14_1. Taxonomy (GTDB): domain Bacteria; phylum Myxococcota_A; class Polyangia; order Polyangiales; family DAPKRP01; genus DAPKRP01. Next base: position 1,565 of record DAPKRP010000042.1, read on the forward strand.
ACGACCTCCCTGCTGTTCGGGGGTCGGGCCTGCCCGACCATCATCGAAACCTCCTCCCGCAAGAAGGAAGCGGGGGAGCAGGTCGAGATCGGCGATGTGTGCTTCAAGCGGGACGGGGTGTTCGCGATGGAGCTCGGCGGGCCCGAGGTCGGCCGCGGGTGTGGCGGCCGGGGGATCATCCACGGCTTCGAGACCTTGGAGAAGCTCGGCTTCAACGACTGGGGCTTCGATTACGTCCTGTTGGATTTCCTCGGGGACGTGGTCTGCGGCGGCTTCGGGCTTCCGATCGCCCGTGACATGTGCCAGAAGGTCATCGTCGTCTGTTCGAATGATCTCCAGTCGCTCTACGTGGCGAACAACGTGTGTTCTGCGGCACAGTACTTTCGAAAGCTTGGGGGCCACGTCGGCGTCGCTGGAGTGGTCGTGAACAAGGACGACGGCACCGGTGAAGCACAGAACTTCGCCAAAAAGGTCGGAATTCCGATTCTGGCGGCCATCCCCGCCCATGACGATATTCGTCGAAAGAGCGCGAAGTACGAGATCATCGGACGGCCCGGCGGTGAATGGGCCGGCCTCTTCGAAGAGCTGTCCTTGAACGTGGCCAATGCGCCGCCCCTCGGTCCCGCGCCCCTGCCCCACGAAGACCTCCTCGGGCTCTTCGCCGGAGACACGGTGGGTCGGGACGTGGTCCTCGAACCGGCGACCTTGGAAGACATGGCGGGTCCCCAGGCGACTCGACGCCGGTCCCTCGAGGTCATCTACGACGCGACCGTCTGAGGCCGCGGCCGGGAAGAACGACGACGACGACGACGAAAGGTCGACGACGATGAGCGATGCGACGACGACACGGGAGACCCTGTCGGCACCGGCTCCGTCGGGAGCGGCTGCCGCGCCTGCCCTCGCCGCGCCGGATGGTTCCGGCGGCGGCGCCTCCGGGGGAGCCACGCCGAGCTCCGGCTCCGGCTGCCACGGCGGCAAGGAACGGCTAAAAGCCGCCGCCGCGGCAGCGGGGAAGGGCGATGTCCTGGAGCAGTACGCCAAGGACTACCCCGTCGGACCCCACGATCAGCCCCAGAGCATGTGCCCGGCCTTCGGCTCCCTTCGGGTGGGGCTGCGCATGCGGCGGACGGCGACGGTGCTGTCGGGTTCCGCCTGCTGCGTCTACGGGCTGACCTTCACCTCCCACTTCTACGGCGCCCGCCGCACCGTCGGCTACGTGCCCTTCAACTCGGAGACGCTGGTCACCGGCAAGCTCTTCGAGGATCTGCGGGATGCGGTCCACGACCTGGCCAAGCCGGAAGAGGTGGACGCCGTCGTCGTCATCAACCTGTGCGTCCCGACCGCCTCCGGGGTTCCCCTTCGGCTCTTGCCGAAGACGATCGACGGGGTCCGGATCATCGGGATCGACGTTCCGGGCTTCGGGGTGCCGACCCACGCCGAAGCCAAGGACGTCCTCGCGGGGGCGATGCTCGCCTATGCCCGCCGGGAAGCGGAGCAGGGGCCGGTCCTGCCGCCCCGACAAGGCCCGGAGGCGCGGCCGACGGTGACGCTCCTGGGCGAGATGTTTCCCGCCGACCCGATGTCCATCGGACGGATGCTCGAGCCGATGGGCCTCGCCGCCGGTCCGGCGGTTCCCACCCGGGAATGGCGAGAGCTCTACGCGGCCCTCGATTGTGCCGCCGTCGCTGCGGTCCATCCGTTCTACGTCGCGGCCATCCGAGAGATGGAAGCGGCGGGGCGGCCGGTCGTCGGCTCTGCGCCGGTCGGGCGGGATGGGACCGCCGCCTGGCTCGACGCGGTCGGCGACGCCTGCGGCGTGGCCGGGGACAAGGTCGCCGCGGCGAAGAACGCAGTGCTCCCGGCGATCGATGGCGCGCTCCAGGGGACGCCGATCCGGGGCCGGGTGACCCTCTCCGGCTACGAGGGCTCGGAGCTCCTGGTCGCGCGCTTGCTCGTCGAGAGCGGGGCCGACGTCCGGTACGTCGGCACCGCCTGCCCGAGGACCCAGTGGTCCGACCCGGATCGGGACTGGCTCGAAGCCCGGGGGATCCGCGTCCAGTACCGAGCGTCCCTGGAACAGGACGTCGCTGCGATGCGCGAGCACGAGCCGGACCTGTGCATCGGGACCACCCCGGTGGTGCAGGAAGCGAAGCAGAGCGGCATTCCCTCGCTGTACTTCACCAACCTGATCTCTGCGCGACCCCTCATGGGGCCGGCCGGGGCCGGGTCCCTCGCCCAGGTGGTCAACACCGCCATCGCCAACAAGGAACGCTTCGATGCGATGAAGGGCTTCTTCGAGGGTGTCGGCGAAGGTCACGCGGCCGGGGTCTGGGAAGACCTTCCCAAGGATCGGCCGGACTTCCGGCGGAAGCACCTCATCCAGATCTCGCGGCTGAAGCGGGGGAAGGACGTCTGATGCTGGTTCTCGACCACGACCGGGCAGGCGGCTACTGGGGCGCCGTCTACGTCTTCACCGCGGTCAAAGGGCTCCAGGTCATCATCGATGGCCCCGTCGGCTGCGAGAACCTGCCGGTGACCTCCGTCTTGCACTACACGGACGGGCTGCCGCCCCACGAGCTGCCGATCGTCGTGACTGGCCTGGCGGAAGAAGAGCTGGGTCAGAAGGGCACGGAAGAAGCGATGAAGCGGGCCCACGAGCACCTCGACCCGGGGCTGCCCTCGGTGGTGGTCACCGGCTCCATCGCGGAGATGATCGGCGGCGGAGTGACCCCGGAAGGAACGGGCATTCAGCGTTTTCTTCCGAGAACGATCGATGAAGATCAGTGGCAGAGCGCCGACCGGGCCCTACTTTGGCTTTGGAAGCAGTACGGGCCGAAAAAGATGAAGAAGGCCGCCGCTGCCGGACAGACGAAGAAGCCGCGAAAAGAAGGCGAACGCCCGAAGGTCAACATCATCGGCCCGGCCTATGGCTACTTCAATACTTGGTCCGATCTGGCGGAGATCCGGCGACTCATCGAAGGGATCGGGGCTGAGGTCCACATGACCTTCCCCCTCGGTAGCCACATCGCCGATGTCTCCCAGCTGTCCCTGGCGGACGCCAACGTGGTGATGTACCGGGAGTACGGGCGGTTGCTCTGCGAAGAGCTTGGCAAGCCCTATTTCCAGGCGCCCGTCGGACTGCACAGCACGACTCGTTTCCTTCGCGCCCTGGCGGAGGAGCTCGACCTCGACCCGGAACCGTTTATCGAAAAGGAAAAGCACACGACCCTGAAGCCCATGTGGGATCTGTGGCGGTCGGTGACCCAGGACTTCTTCGGAACCGCCAGCTTCGGGGTGGTAGCGAACGAGACCTACGCTCGGGGGCTCCGCGCCTTCTTGGAAGACGAGCTCGGCCTGCCCTGCCATTTCGCCATCCATCGGGTGCCGGGGGGAAAGACCGACAACGTGGCGGTGCGTCGCGCGGTCCAGGAGAACACCCCTCTCATCCTGTTCGGTTCCTACAACGAACGGATGTATCTGGCGGAAGCCGGTGGACGTGGGATCTACATCCCCGCGTCGTTCCCCGGGACGGCGATCCGGCGGCATACGGGAAGCCCCTTCATGGGGTACTCGGGAGCGTCCTACCTTCTACAGGAAGTGTGCAATGCGCTCTTCGACGCCTTGTTCCACATCCTTCCCCTCGGGACCGAGCTCGACAAGGTGGACGCGACGCCGGCACGACTGCACGCCGAGCTCGCCTGGGACGAAGACGCCCAGCACGCCCTCGACGAGGTCCTCCGGGTGACGCCGGTGCTCACCCGGATCTCGGCGGCCAAGCGCCTCCGGGATGCGGCGGAGCATGCGGCCCGGGCGGCGGGGCTCGACCGGGTCACCCTGGAAGCGGTGCAGACCGTCACCGGCGACGGCGGATCCGGACGGTCCGACGGAGCGAAGAAGAACGGAGCACAGGTCAACGGAGTCGAACCTGCGCCGGCGTGACCGCCGGCGGAATGATTCCACGGACTACGCCCTAGAGGCGGGCCCTACCGTGCGGGAGATAGTGCGGACAGAGAAGGAGATCGACAAATGGCAAACGATGAGAGGACTGGCTCCCTTTCGGGGCTGACGGAGCAGGAAGCGAAGGAGTTCAACGGACTCTTTCTCACCAGCTTCGTGGTGTTCACCGGAATCGCGATCGTGGCTCACGTCCTGGTGTGGATGTGGCGTCCGTGGCTGCCTGGTCCGGAGGGCTACAGCCTTATCGAGACCGGAATGACGGTCGCGCAGACCCTGTTCAGCTGAGGAGATTACGACAATGCACAAGCTCTGGCTTCTGTTCGACCCGCGCCAGGTTCTCGTAGGGCTGTTCGCTTTCCTGTTCGCCCTCGCCCTGGTCATTCACTTCGTTCTACTGAGCACCGACCGGTTCAACTGGCTCGAGGGCGCCAGCAAGAGCACGACCGCTCCGAGCGCCGCTCTGCCGCAGTAGTAGACCACCGATCGGACGAGAAGCGTCCGGCGACGGCTGAAGGGGCCGGCGTCGGGCGCGACGGGGAGGTGCCCCTCGGAGCCCAAGGGCTCGAGGGGCATTTTTAATTCTACTGGGGGTACGAGTACCCCTGCCCGGAAGTTCGAACCGGGTTTGCGCCGGTCCCGAACGCCGCTCGCGGGTACTAGGCGGACCGGTCAGCTGACGGCGATGAAGACGCCCGACGCCCGACGTCCGGTTTCGATGAATCGTTTCAGGGCGAAGAGGTCTTTTTCGGACGTCTTCCGAAGGGTGTCGATCCGAAAGCGCGCCAGCATGCGGCCCACCAGACCCGGGTTGTCCACCCGGGCGTCGAGACGGAGCACGGTTTCCTCGCCGGACCCGCCGTCCGCCAGGGTGTAGGTCATCGTCCGGCTCTCGTCCGAATCGGGGCGTTCAGGCGCCTCCGGGTCCGGGGTGCAACGGACCGAGAAGAGGCGCGCCTCCTCGAACCCCACCACCTCCACCAGGTCGGTCACCTTTTCCCCCAGAACCATCCGGCGCTCCCGCCAGCGGCTACCGACCCCCATCGGTCCCTCGGAGAGCCGCTCGATGGCGAGGATGCCGTGGATCCAGTTCGCCGTGGCTTCGAGCCCGACCAGCACGTCGAAGACGCGACCTCGGTCCGCATGGATCTCGATGTGACTGGAAAAGGACGAGGAAGATGAGGGCATCGGGGCGCTCCTGTAGGGAAATGGTGGCACAAGCACCCCGCCCGGGTCCCGTTCCTGACGTGTCCAGATCGCCCGGATGCAGGCCTCGGCCCCCCATCCGGCGCCCCGAAGAGGCCTCGGGATCGCCTCCGCGACACCCCGGACACCCACCGCCGTCACCTTTGGTTGGCATCCCGGGCCGGGATGCTACCTTCTCGCCCCCCGGCACTGGGCCCACCGCCCGGCGCCACCTTGTCCCCATCGTCTAGAGGCCCAGGACCCCGGCCTTTCACGCCGGTAACGCGGGTTCAAATCCCGCTGGGGACGCCACGGCCCGCGTGGCGGGCCGCGTCGGCCCCACCGGTCGTCGGGCTGCGCCGCCCGGGCCCTTTCGGGCCCGGCCGTCGGCAGGGCAAATCCCGCTGGGGACGCCACGGCCCGCGTGGCGGGCCGCGTCGGCCCCACCGGTCGTCGAGGGGGCGAAGACGAGGTCGGTGCGGCGCTGGAGGCCCTCCCAGAGTCGGATGCCCTTGCCGAGAAGATAGCCCGGGTGAACCCTCCTGCGGGGGGCGGCCGCCCCGGTGCCGCGCTCGGGGCGGAGTTGACGGAAGTTGCGTTAGGCGAAGTACGGCGGCGCCTCGCCGCGTGGGCCGGGGAAGGGGAGCTGGGCGACCCCCCCGCCGACGCGCCGGGACGCGAGCGCCTGGGCGACTGGGCCCGCGCGGGCCAGGGGCATGATACCGTAGCGCCATGCGCGGGGCGTCGATTGAGGACGCGGTGCGGGAGGCGGCGCGCGGGCGGCCGGGGCTCAGGCTCGTGGTGCTGTTCGGGTCGACGGCGCGGGGCGAAGCGGGGCCCTCGTCGGACGTGGATCTCGGCGTGCTCGGCGCGGGGGGCGACGGCCCGGCGATGGCGGCCGAGGTGTCCCGGGCGGTCGGCCGGGAGGTCGACGTCGTCGCGCTCGAGGGCGAGCTGCCGGTGCCGCTCCTCGAGGCGCTGGTCCGGGACGGGCGCGTCGTCTGGCGCGCGGACGCCGCGGCGGAAGGCGCGTGGCGGGCGCGCGCGGTCGCCGATCTCGAGCTGCGGCGCCCGGGCTGGCGCCGCATGCGCGACGCGTGGCTCGCCCGCGTCGCAACCCGGGGGCTCCCGTGATCGATCGGGACGTCGTCGCGGCGAAGCTCACCGAGCTCTCGAACCGGCTCGCCCGCGTCGAGGCCCGCCGGACGGCCGACGCGGCCGCGCTCGCAGCGGATCGGGACGCCCTCGACCTCGTGGCCTTCAACCTGATGCTCGCCGTACAGGCCTGCGCGGACCTCGCGGCCCACTTCATCGCGGACGAGGGCTGGGCGCCCGCGGGGACGACCTCCGAGGCCTTCGCGCGCCTCGCGGCCGAGGGCGTGCTCACCCCGACCACCGCCGACGCGCTAGCGCAGGCTGCCGGCTTCCGGAACGTCGTCGCGCACGGCTACGCCGCGGTGGACCCGACCCTCGTACAGCGGGCGAGCCACGAGGGCGTCGCCGAGCTGCGCCGGTTCGCCGCCGAGGTCGCGGCGTGGGTGGCGCGCGGGTGATCCCGTCGGGGCGGGCCCGGGCGCGTACGCACGTCGTCTCGGTCCCCGCATAGGAGCACGGCTTCAACAGAGGTCGTGAGCGTTGCAGAGGAGAAAGCTTCCGCCGTCTGACAAGACCGTGACCCGCTGGGGACGCCAAAGACTTCGGACGGTTTCCCGCGGCGGCGGGCGGCACGACTCAGCGCTTCGCGTCCGCACGCTCCTCGCTCTGGTGGTCTGCGGCCAGCTCGAGCGGAAACGGCCGAAGACGGGTGCGCTTCGGGTCAGAGCTCGCGGAGGGCTTCCTCAACACCCTCCCAGAGGGTCGCTCAACATAACGCTCCGGTCGCCGCGAAGCCGATCCGACGCCGTCTGCGGCGTTCCGGCTCCTCGAAATATCCTTCAGATATTCCTCGTCGCCGCGCCTTGCAGCCGACGCCGCCTCGGCTCCGCGGCTCGG
>DAPKRP010000043.1:0-5385 GCA_031800515.1 Polyangiaceae bacterium LLY-WYZ-14_1
GGGCGCTTCTTCCGGTTCGGCGGCGGTCTCCCCTGCGGCCTCGGCCCCCGCCGCGTCGGCGTCCGGCTCGGGGGGCTCGTCGTCCCCGACGACGGTGGGTACCGCCAGGTCATTGGCCCCGACGGCCTCGGAGGACGCGGCCGGCGGCGGCGAGACGCTGCGGGCCGGGGACTCCGCCGCGGCCGCGCCGGCGGGCACGGAAGCCCCGGCGTCTTCCCCGCCCGGAGCGTCGCCGTCGGCGGCGTTCTCGCCCTCGCCCTCTTCCTCGGCCGGGTCGTCGACGTCTTCGAGCTCGTCGTCGTCCTCGCCGGGGCCCGCCAGGTCGTCGGGGTCACCGACCCCATCGGCGGCGTCGGCGTCGGCGGGGGACTCCGCGTCATCGTCGGCAGTCGCCTGCGCGAGGACGAGGGCGGGACACGCACCGCCGACGACGAGCGTGGCCGCGGCGGCGAGCACCCACGGCGACAAGGGGACCGAGGTCCGAACGAACGGTCTTTTCACGAAGCGAGTCTCCAACATTCGGGCCCCAGCCGACGAGGGGAATCCGCACAGGGACATCCCGTAGCCAGGTCGAATCGTGCCCGGTGCAACCGGGCGGAATCGCGTTGTTCGGCCGGGCCTCGGGCGTCAGGAACCGCACCGGACCGACCGCACTCCACGCTCCGCCCGGGGTGTTCGCAAGGCGTGTGCCACGGTGTGGGCGGCTTCCCTCAATCCCTGGCGTTCGTCGCCGTTTCGTCTGACCGCCTCCGGGAGGTTCCTCCGCCCTGCGTGACAGCCTGGCGCGGCTCCCGCTGGAAGCGGTTCGGGGATCGAGGGGATCGAGGATGAATCCGGTTCGCCGACGCCACCGCCATCGGTGTCACTTCAGTAACGCGGCCGCGCCTCAGCCGGCGGGGCGCACCGTGGGCCCATGAACCGACCGGCCGCCCTGGAAGAGAGCCGCCTCCGGCCGTTTCTGCGACGCCGACGACGCCAGCGGGGGGCCTTGGTGGCGCCCGAGCTCGGCGACCTCCTCGCCGAGACCCTCGCCCTGGCCGGCCGCCTGGTGCCCAGCCGGGCGAGCGCGCTGCTCTTGGACCGACCCGGCGGGCCTCGGCGGCGGGCCGCCGCCGCCCTGACCCAAGTCGCCGCCTTCGGTCCCGCCGCCGAGTCCCGGGTCGGCCTGGTGGTCACCCTGCCCCCGGGCATCCTGGCCACCGTCTACCGAGAGGGTCAGTGCCTGGCCGTCCAGGGAGAGCTCGCCGCGGCGGCCGCCCAGCTCCTCGACCCCCGAGCGGAGCGACCGCCCAAGAGCATGGTGGCCGCCCCGATCCGACTGGAGCGCGCCGTCTGCGGGATCCTGGTCCTGGCGGGGCGGCGGGGACGCGCCGGTTTCGACGCCCGGGACCGGGACCTCACGGAGCTCCTCGCGCAGTACGTCTCCCGGGCGATCCTGAACGCCGTCGACCTGCTCAAGCAGAACGAGCTCGCGCTGCTGGACGGGTTGACGGGCGTGCTCGGGGTACGGGGACTCGAGCCCCACCTGGCCGAGGAGGTCGCCCGAGCCGGGCGTCGCAAGCGGGGTGACCTCGCGGTGCTGTTCTGCGACGTCGACCGGTTGAAGCGGATCAACGACCGGCACGGCCATCGGGCCGGCAGCGAGGTGCTCTGCAACGTCGCCCACGCCCTGGACGCGGAGATCGGCGAGGCGGGCCGCGTCTTCCGCTTCGGGGGGGACGAGTTCGTCTGCGTCTGTCCCGGCGTACCAGCGGCGGAGGCGGAGACCCTCGCCCGCCGGGTCGTCGAGCGGGTGGGCCGCCTCGCCCGCCGCCGCGGGGGGCCGGAGACCAGCGTGAGCGTCGGGGTCGCCACCCTGGCCGCCAGCCTGGACCGGGAGCGGCGTCGGGGCGGCGAGGCGGAGCGGCTGTTGGTGGCCGCCGACCGGGCGCTCTACCGGGCCAAGCGAAGCGGCCGGGGACGCCACGCCGTCGCCGCCCCCGCCGACGACCGCTAGACAAGGCTAGACTAGATTAGTACTCCCGTTGCCCCGGGAAACGGTCTCCGCCATGGTGCCGGCGATGCGGATCGCCGAGCTCGGACCCCTGACCTGTCGCCTGGCCGGCGGCGTCGACCGGGAGGGCGGCGGCGACGGTCCCCTGGTCGTCCTCTGCCACGGCTTCGGGGCCCCGGGGGACGACCTCGTCGGGCTTTGGCGTCTCTTCGACGTCCCCTCGGAGACCCGCTTCGCCTTCCCCGAAGCACCCCTGTCCCTCCCGTCCCCCTTCCCCGGGATGGAGGCGCGGGCCTGGTGGCCCATCGACATGGTCGCCCTGGAGCGGGCCCTCTCAAGTGGGGCCACCCGGAACCTGATGGACCAGGAGCCGCCGGAGCTCGCCGACGCCCGGGGGGCCCTCGACGCGGCGGTGACGGCGATGGTGGCGGAGCTTCAGCCGTCGAAGCTCGTCCTCGGCGGCTTCTCTCAAGGGAGCATGCTCGCCCTGGACCTCGCCCTCCGGACCGACCGGGAGCTCGCCGGGTTGTGCCTCTTCTCGAGCTCCTACTTCGCCGCCGCCTCCTGGAAGCCCCGGATGGCCGCCCGAGCCGGGCTGTCGGTCTTCCAGAGCCACGGACGACAGGATCCGATCCTGCCGTTCTCCCTGGCCGAGCTCCTTCGGGACGACCTGCGGGCCGCCGGCCTGGAGGTCGCCTTCGCGGCCTTCGAGGGACCCCACGGGATTCCTCCGGAGGTGGTCGCCTCCGCCTCGGCCTTCCTGCGAACCCAGGTCCTCGACGGCGCATGAAGGACGGGGTCGCGACCGGCCGCGTCGCCGACGATGGGACCCTGCCGACCCTCGCCTCCTTCCCGGAGGAGATCGCCGCCGCGCTGGAGGCCTGGAGCGGGGTCGCACCGAGCCTTCGGGATGCCCGCCGGCTGCTGACGGGGGCGCTGGGGCCCGAGGACGCCCCCCGCCGCCCCGTCTCCCGCCGGGTGCGGGAGGCGGCGGAGGCCGCCCTCGCCGACCCACGGCTCGAGCTCCTGGAGGTCACCCGGGACCCGGGGGACGGTTTTCGGAAGTTCTTGTTTCGCACGCCCGGGGACGGCGCCCTCACCGAGGCGGTGCTGATCCCCCTCCATCGCCCGGGTCGCTTCACCGTCTGCCTATCCTCCCAGGTGGGCTGCGCCATGGGCTGCGCCTTCTGCGCCACCGGGCGCCTCGGCCTCACCCGCAATCTGGAGACCTGGGAGATGCTCGACGCCTTCCGCCAGGTGCGGAACGCCGCGGCCCCCGGCCGGGTGACCGGCGCCGTGTTCATGGGCCAGGGGGAGCCGCTCCAGAACTACGACCGGGTCGTACGAGCGGCGCGCCTACTGTCCCATCCCGCCGGCGGCCGGATCTCGGGGAAGGCGATCACCGTCTCCACGGTCGGCGTGGCGCCCGCCATCCGGCGCTGGGCCCGGGAGCGTCACCCCTTCCGATTGGTGGTCTCCCTGACCTCTCTGGTCCCGGAGCGGCGACGGGCGCTCCTCCCGGTGGTGGGGCGGGCGCCCCTCGAAGAGCTGCTGGATGCGATCGAAGAGCTCGCCGCGGCCCGTCTGGGTCAGCGGGTCACCGTGGCCTGGGTCGCCATGTCCGGGGTCAACACCGGGGACGACGAGGTCGACGCCCTCCGGCGCCGCTTGGGCCACCTGCCCATGCGGCTCAACCTGATCGACGTCAACGACCCCCGCCCGGACGGCTTCCGGCCCCCGGACGACGCCGAACGGAGCGCCTTTCTCGACCGGCTCCAGGTGCTCGGCGTCCCCGTCGTTCGCCGCTACACCGGGGGCAAGACCCGGGACGCCGCCTGCGGCATGCTCGCCGCCCGCCGCCACGAATCAGCGTGAGGGCGGATCGTTCGACGCCGCCGGCGTGGCCTCCGGGGGCGCGACCACCGTCGCGGGGTCGGTGGCGGGCGCGGCGGTCAGGGCCAGCACCACCCGGACCAGCAGGCCGACCACCAGGGCGCCCGCCAGGGCTCCGATGACGAGCTTCTTCCGGCTGGCGGCCCGGGCGAGTTTGGCCTCGTCTTGATCGAGCTCGGCGGTGAGCTCGAGGCGTTCCATCTCGCCGAGGGCCTCACGACTCTCCGTCTCGAGGCGTCGGATCGGCTTGGTGAGCTGCTGGCCCTCGGGGCGCAGGCCGAACAGCTGAAGGTTCCGCTCGAGCTCCGGTCCCCGCGCCTTTTCCCCCGGGAAGAGCCGTTCGACGAGGCGACGGATGTGGTCGTCTTGAACCGCGCAACGGTTGTGGGCGAGCCAGCCGACGATGTCCTGGCGCACCGCCTCCGCCGATTCGTAGCGGTCCCCCCGGTCCTTCTTGAGCATCTTTCGGACGATGTAATCGAGCCCGTCGACCATCGGGTCCAGGTCGGACCGGGCGTCCCGAAGGGACGGGACGTTCTGGTCGAGGACGATCGCGGCCACCGTCTCGTATTCCGATCCCCGGTCGTAGGGCGCCGTCGCCGTGACCGCCTCGTAGAGGCACAGGCCCAGGGAGAAGACGTCGCTCCTGCCGTCCAGGGGGTCCCCTCGATACTGCTCCGGGGACATGTACGCGAACTTGCCCTTCAGCTCGCCCGCGCGGGTGGTCCGGGACTGGCTTTTCGCCTTCGCGACCCCGAAGTCGAGCAGCTTCACGACCCCGTCGTGGCCGACCATCACGTTTTCTGGAGTGACGTCCCGGTGCACCACCTCGAGCGCCTGGCCCCGGTCGTCGGTGGCGGCGTGGGCGTGGGCCAATGCCCCGGCGACGTCGGCGCAGATCTTCGCGGCGATGGCCGGGGGAAGCCCGCCGTAGGGCTTCGCCTTTTCGATGAGCGCCCGGAGGGAGACCCCGAAGACCCACTCCATCACGAGATAGAGGGAACCGTCCGCCTCCTCCCCGTGGTCATAGGTGGCGCAGATGTGCGGGTGCCGGAGCCGCCAGACGAGCCGTGCTTCCTGCTTGAACATCTCTCGGAAGCGCGTGTCCGCGGCGACGTGGGGCAGCACCCGCTTGATCGCGACCTCTCGGCTCATCGCCTGGGGCCCCACCTCCCGGGCGAGGAAGATCTCGGCCATCCCACCGACGGCGAGGCGGCCGAGGAGCTCGTAGCGGCCAAGGCGGCCGATGGGCTCGAGACCCGGGGGTGCGGCGAAAGCGACCACGGTGGACTCTCACGCTACCATCGACGCCCCCCCGCGGCCCCTGGAGAGGGGGCAGCCCGGGGGAGGAAGACGCGCACCTCGTGACCGGCCGCCCACCCCCCGTCCCTGGCTCCGGCCGTCGTGGCCTTCGAACGCCGTCGTCCCCGGGCGCCACCGGCGGCCCCGCCGGGGTCCCCGACCCGGGCCTCGGGGGCAGCTTCGTCCTCGTCGTCGCC
>DAPKRP010000044.1:0-3554 GCA_031800515.1 Polyangiaceae bacterium LLY-WYZ-14_1
CCAGGTGGTGGAAGACCAGGTCGTAGTGGAGCCGGGAAAGAGGCGAGACGGGGGGCAGGATCAGGTGGGCGTGGCGGGTCGTCTCGTTCAGATAGGGATCGACGGCGATGTAGGTGTCCAGGGTCCCGAGCGCCTCGTCCAGACGCGCCCCGTTCGGCGTCGAGAGGACCGGGTTCCCCGCGACGGTGAGGAGCCCACGTACCTGACCCGGCCCCGGGGTCAGGATCTCGTCCCCCAGGGTCGCCACCGGGAGCTCCCCGGCGAACTCCGGCAGTCCACGGACCCGGCTCCGCCAGCGGCCGAAGGCGCCTCGGCCGATCCGGGCGGGACCGGACACCAGATCGATCGCCGGCGTCGGGAACATGGCGCCCCCCTCCCGGTCGAGGGCGCCGTTCACGAGATTCACCAGGTTGATCGCCCACTGGCAGAGGCTGCCGAAGGCCTGGGTGCTGGTCCCGACGCGTCCGTAGACCACCGCCGGGGCCCCGTCGACGAGCTCCCGAGCCAGGGACCGGATCGTCTCGCCGGGAACCCCCGTCGGTCCCGCCACCCGCTCCGGGGAGAAGGGCTGGAGCGCTTCTTCCAGCGGGTCGAGGCCTTCGACCCGCCCCGCCAGGTGGTGCAGCCGGGGACGACCGTCCCGGAGGACCAGGACCTCCCGGAGCAGCGCGAGCAGGAAGAGGGCGTCGGTCCCGGGATGGATGAACACGTGGACGTCCGCCGCTCGGGCCGTCTCCGTCCGCCGTGGGTCGATGACGAGGACCCGGCCGCCCCGGGCCTGGATTCCCCGGAGCCGCTTTCCGACCCCTGGCGCCGTCATCAGGCTGCCGTTCGACGCCAGGGGATTGGCCCCGAGCATCAGCAACGTGTTCGTGCGGTCGAGGTCGGGGACCGGCAGCAAGAGCTGATGCCCGAACATCAGATGGGCGACCAGCATGTGAGGCAGCTGGTCGACGCTGGTCGCGGAATAGCGGTTCTTCGTCCCCAGGGAGCGGAGCAGGGGCGGCCCGTAGAGCAGGGTACCCGTGGCGTGGACCGCCGGGTTCCCGACGTAGACGGCCATGGCGTCCCGGCCATGCTGGTCTTGGATGCGATGGATCCGATCCGCCGCTTCGGCGATCGCCTCCTTCCAGGAGACGGCTGCGAAGCCGCCCCCGGCGGTCCGCCGAAGGGGTGTGGTCAGCCGGTCCGGGTCCCGGTGCAGGTCCGGGAGCGCCGCCGCCTTCGGACACAGGTGCCCCCGGGAGAGGGGGTCCTCTGGGTCCCCCCGAAGGTCGACGACCGCCTCCCCGGCCACCTCGTAGCGTAGACCGCAGCTGGCCTCGCAGAGGGGGCAGGTCCCGTAGCGGATCGTCGTCGTGTCCGTCACCGGAGGACCGGCTGACCCACCGATTCCGTCGTCCAGACGCCGATGTGGTTCGAGGTGGACAGGTCCTGGAAGGGCAGCAGGAAGGGGGCGAAGCTCGGGTCTTCCCCCTGGGCGACCTTCCCCGGTTCGACGGCGACCATCCACAACCAGGTTCCCCGGACCGCTTCCTCGTTGCTGTCCCCGGGCGGCGTGCGGAAGCCGTAGCGGCGGATGGAAGCGAAGGTCAGCCAGAGAACCCGTCGCTCCCCGAGCTCTCCCCGTTCGAGCAGAAAGTCGAAGGGGGCGAAGCGGGGGAAGGTGTTCGCCAGGTCGTCGTTCGGGTCCGTCGGGCCCGCTTGCATCGCGTTGGCCAGAAGGATGGGGGCGGCGTCGCCCTCCGTCGTGGCCGCCCAGACCTTCGCAGAGGGGTCCGAGTCGGCGTTGCAGTCTCGGTCCTGAGGATCCCCGCCGGGGCAGGTGCTCTCGTTGAAGGCGAAGATCGCCGCGTCCGGAGAGAAGCTCGGGTTGTAGCGGGATCGGCCGTCGACCCGCGGGATCCGCACCTCCGGCGGGGCCCAGGGGGCCTGCGCCGAGGGCCGGCGCACGAAGGAGATCGCCCCATCGTAGGGACGCTGCGAGGTGTTGTTGATCCCGACGTCGGTGAAGGCGATGAGGTCGCCCGTCGACGCCCAGTCGGGATGGCTCGCCTCCCGGCCACCGAGGTCGATGCGGCCGATCTGGCAGCCGTCGGGGACGTCGTCGCAGTCGGTCCGGAACAGGATGAGGTCACCGAAGTTACCCGCCCCGTCCGGTTCTTCGTAGCGGTCCGAGTCCCCGAAGACGCCGACGAACTCGTCGCCGGACGGCGAGAATGCGGCGAACTGGAGGATCTCTTCCTGGGGGGCATCCCAGATGAAGTCGCCATCCTCTCCCCGGTCGACCTCCAGGTTCCGGAGCATCACCCCGCCTTCGTTCTGCCCCCCGACGCTGGCCAGCACTTTCGTGCCGTCTCGGCTGATCGCGTGGCAGCCGACGCAGCGATCATCCGCGTCCGCGGGTTCCACCACCGTCTCCGGCTCCGCGGTGGGGTCGCCGAAATCGAAGCGGATGATCGCTCGGTCGGAGGTGGACCAGTAATAGAGGGTGCCGTTGATGTCGTCCTCGGTGAACCGAAGGGTCACCGGATCGGAGACGCCCAGGGAGGTGCCGTCCGCGTCCGTCGCCCGGACCCGCAGGGTGAGGGGGCGACCGCCGCCGTTGGTGCGGGAGAGGAACTCGTAGCTCGTCTGGTCGAGCTCGATGATGCATTGCCCGTCCCGACCGATGCCGTTCGGCCGGGTGCAGCCGGTGAAGAAGCGCACGTCCGTCGCGTCGTTCCGGAAGCCGAGCTCGAAGACCGAGTTGTCCGGGACGCCCTCGCGGAACTGGATGACCACCCCGGCCAGATTCGGGGGGAGCACCACGCCGTCGTAGGGATAGACGATCTCCGGCGCCCGAACGGGGTCCGCGCCATTCGTCTCCGCCGCCTCGAAGACCGCCGCGGGGTCGTCCGGGAGGGGTACCCCGCCCTGGCTTCCCGACCGAGGGGGCAGGATCACCTCCCGCTCGTAGGCGACCCGGAGCTCAGCGGTGGTCTCGAAGCCGCCGAGGCTCGCTTCGATCTCCGAGACCCCGCCGAAGTTGGTGAAGGACACGACGGCGCCCTGGTCGTCGATGAAGGCCAGGCGGGTGTCTCGGACCCGGAGCTGGATGGGGAACTCGCTGAAGGGAAGCTCCACCTCGGCGTCGTCGTCGAAGAGGCCGACCACCCGAAGCTCCTGGCGGTCTGGCTCGGCGTCGACGATGCGCAGCTCCACCACCGATGGCTCGAGGCGCAGGTCGATCAGCCCGTCGGGGATCACCCCGCCGTCGGGGCGACGAACGATCGGACGGTCGCCGGGGGAAACGGTGCCGGTGATCTCGCACCCGATGATGGGTATCGACGCCAGCAGAGCGGCGACGGTGCAAGTGGAACGACGTGTCATGGCAGACACTCCTACTGCGACCCGCGTGCGAGAAGGGCTCGGCGCCTGCGGGGCACGTGCGCCGGATGGCGAAAACTACGCGATCTCCAGTCTCGGAGCCACGCGCCGGGTTTCCCCGGGCCCACCCACCTTGCGGGGGCCGGCGGAACCCCGCACACCCCGCGTCGGTGACCTGGTGCCCC
>DAPKRP010000045.1:0-4570 GCA_031800515.1 Polyangiaceae bacterium LLY-WYZ-14_1
GCAAGGGCCAGTGGCTCCGCGCCGCCGCCCGGGACCCCCGGGGAGCCGACCCCTGACCCGGTACCGACCCGGCCCCCGACCAGGGCTCGCGAGACATCGGCTTCGCGGCGACCGGAGCGTCAGAGACCCTCAGTCGCAACATGCCGAGCGGACCCATACGTCCCGCCTCAAGAGGGGCCCGCCCCCCTCCTCCGACAGCGATACCTCGACGGACAGAAGGAGGGGCTCGTCATCGAGACCACCAGGCCGGATCCCCCGGGGCAGCACGGAAAAGTTCCCCAGCAGCTCCCAGCCGCCAGCGTTCGCTCGATAGCCTCCGAAGCGAGTCAGGTCTCCAAGGGATGAGCCATCTCGGCGCGTGAGCAGAAATCGCGTGGACACCTCGCGTCGTTGGCTCTCCCTCGGAAACGCGACCCCCGCCTCGAGACGGGCGCTCACCCAGACGTGATGCCCCCCTTGAACGCCGGCTTCCCAGCGCAACGGGTCCCCGTGGAGGAGGGGAACGAACACCGCTCGTCCGGTGCCGATTCCCAAGGCAGCGTCCCCGTCCGCTTCGGAGCCGATCGGCGCTGGAAACCCATCCGCGTCCCCAGCGCCGGAATCCTCCGACAGGTCGCCGCCGTCCAGCGCGCCGCTCGGGCCCGAGTCGCTTTCGTCGACCGAAACCCCGGCGTCGGGCCGCTCGTCCTCCCGATCGGGCCCGCCGTCGGAGGCATCGGCGCGCCCGTCGGAATGGGAGCACGCTCCGGCGACGGCGATGACGGGGATGAGGAGGCGGGCTCTCCTGGGAAGCCGACCGTGCGTTTCGAACGCTGTCCGGCTCATTCTTGCACGGGGGCGCAGTAGCGATGGTTGAAAGCGCGGCTCGTCCGCTCACAGCGCAGACGGCCCCACTCGCCGGACGGGCACGTGTAGTCGTGGGTGTGGTCTCCGTGGTCGAGGAGGCAGACGAAGCCGCAGACCAGGGTTCCATCATCGAGCTCGAACGTGCACTCCGCATGAACCCCGGGGCCGAAGAAGCCGCAGCCCCTGTGGAGCTCCGTGCAGGTCGGCGCGCAGTAACCCACCGTGTGCTCGACGCCCAGGTAGACGCAGCGGAGACCCTCCTGGCACACACGAGTCGCATCACAGGGCATCCCGGGCTCACCCGGTGCGAGCCCCGCGTCGGGAACGGAAGCGTCCCTGGGACCCCCATCGCGGATCCCCCCATCGGGGGGGTCTTCGATCGGCTCTCCGGCATCGACCATGCGTCCCTCGTCCGGCTCCGCGCGGACCCGCGGGGGGCCCCCGTCCGCGCGATCCCCCGACTCTGGAGCGTCGGCAGGACCGCACGCGCTCGCCGTGACGAGCACGAGGACGGCGTGGAGGCGTGCGCGTCGCATTCTCGAGCCCTCGTGTCTCGTCATGGCGCGGCAGCGACGCCGTAGGCGCGGTAGATGACGTTCTCACCCGACAGGAACAGGTCGTCGTCCACTGCGAAGACGAAGGACGGGAAATACAGCCGCGCAACGTCGAGGGGCTGGCGCTCGAAGCCGGATCCGCCACTGATCCCGAGGGTACCGACGACGGTGTCCACCATCTGCGTGCCTAGCTCGATTCGGCGCACGGCATGGTTGAACGTATCGACCACGAACAGACGGTTGCCGTCGTCACTCACCGT
The DNA here is from genome assembly GCA_031800515.1 of Polyangiaceae bacterium LLY-WYZ-14_1. GTDB lineage: Bacteria > Myxococcota_A > Polyangia > Polyangiales > DAPKRP01 > DAPKRP01. The sequence goes on from DAPKRP010000045.1 coordinate 1,661, forward strand.
GATCGCCGTCGGGCCGTCGAAGGCCGCCAACTCACCCACGTCGTCGAACGCACCGGGAACGCCGTACTCCCCGGCGACCGTCGTGACCTCGCCGGTGGCGACCGTCACGCTGCGAACCAGGTGGTGGAACCGGTCCGCGACGAAGAGGGTTTCCCCATCCGCGGACAACCCGAGACCATAGGGGCCGATGAAGATGGCATCCCCACCGACGCCGTCGGGCTCGTACTCCGCGGCGTCCTCGAGAACCGGATCGCCGTCCTCGTCGAGCACCGGGTTTCCCTCCTCGTCGACGACGGGAACCTGAGGGATCGACGCCCCGCCGGCCAAGGACTCCACCGTGTCGTTGGCGAGGTCGACGACACGCACGAGGTCGAGCGTGTAGTCGGAGGCGTACAGGCGATTCGCAGCGGGGTCATACGCGAGACCGGTGATCCGGCCCCACACCACGTCCTCCCGCGCGCCTTCTACCGTTTCTTCATCTCCGATTTCGGCACCTTCGACCGCGCGTTCCGGACCCCCGGTCAACGTGGATACGTCGAGGGTGGTCAGGTCGACGACGCGGATGGCGCGGTTGCCCCATTCCGAGACCCAAAGCGTCTCTTCGTCGGATGACAACGCGAGGGCGATCGGTTGGTCGAAGAACGCGCCATCGACGGCGCCATCGCGGTAGCCGGCAACCTCGGGAAGCCCCGTCAGAGTCTGGACATCGTTGGTGGAGAGGTCGATTCGGCGCACGACATGGTTGAAGCGGTCGGCGACGTAGGCGGTCTGACCATCCCGGGTGACCACCACGCCATTGGGGTCGCTGAACCGGGCGTCCCGACCGTCGCGCCAGCCATCGGGCTGGGGAGCACCCATGACCGTCCGTACGCGGTCGATCGCCAGCCGGATCTCCCGGATGTTGTTGTTCCCGCGGTCCATGTAGTAGAGCCGCTCGCCATCCGGGTGGGCGTGGATTCCGAAGGCCACCCCGAAGCGCGCCTCGAGCGGGTGACCGTCGGCACTCCCGGATTCTCCGTTTCGTCCCGCCACGGTTTCGACCAGGTAGGGAGGCGTTGCCGAGATGCGGCGTACGGTGTCGTGGAAGCCAGCGACATAGAAGCCGTCCGCGCCGCGGGTCAGGCCCTGACTGATGGAGAAGCGCGCCTCCGCCCCTTCACCGTCGACGTTACCCGATTCGCCGGGGGTGCCGGCGATCGTCTCGACCCGGAAGGTGAGGTTGCCGTCTTCGTCGGTCTCGGTCAGCGAAACGCGGCGGACGACGGCGTTGAACGTGTCATTGACCCAGAGCCAGTCCCCTGTCTCATCGAAGTCGATTCCGCCCGGGCCGGAGAAGAGCGCCTCCGCACCCGGCCCGTCGTTATGACCGCGATCGGCGCCTCCAGCGATGGTCTCCACCAGCTCGAGCTCGAGGTCGACGCGGCGGATGGCATTCGCCCCGTTGGCCCGCTGGGCGAGGTAGACATAGCGGTCGTCCCTCATCGCCATTCCGATCACCAACCCCATGCGGGCGTCTGAAAAGGCACCGTCGACGTAGCCGCAATCCCGCGGCACGCCGAATAGCGTCCGAACCTCGAAGGTCTCGGTGTCGACCGTGCGGAGCGTGCAGTTGAAGCCGTCGGCGACGTAGAGCGTGCTTCCCGTGGGATCGATGGCGATCCCGCGTGGATTCTCGAAGCGGGCCGCGGAGCCGGTCCCATCCGTGACGCCCTCGGCGCCAGGCTCGCCAGCGATGGTGACGACACGCTGGCTCGTCAAGCCGAAGCGACGGATGGTTCCGTTGAACGAGTCGACGAAGTAGAGGAAGTTGCCGTCGGGGGAGAACGCGGCGTGGAGAGCACCGTCCATGCGCGTCTGAGTCCCGACACCATCGTTGCTGCCGACGGAGACCACCCCTGAGATCACCTCCAATCCGGCTTCCGCCGGCGGCGGGGGCGGCGGGGGCTCGCCGACCACGGCGGAGGTGCCGTCCTCGCAGGTGATGGTCGCGGAGCCGTCGCCGTTGTCTGCGACGGAGCAGGAGGTACCCGCGGGAAGATCGACCCGCGTGCCGTCGTCGCAGAGGACAGCCGCGACGTCGTCTTCGGTCACCACGGTGCAGCCGGCTCCAGGCTCCCCGGGAGGAATGTCGACGAAGGTTCCGTCGTCGCATTCCAAGCGTGGGGTCCCGCCGGTTTCCGTGAGTGTGCATGACGTGCCGTCGGTTCCATCGGAGCCGCAGGCGAGGAGAAGCGTGGCCGCGACGAGGCTGCCAATGACGTGCCGCGTGTTCATGGGCCCCGTGCCTGCCATAGACGCAACCGCGTTGCAACTACAATCGGGTTGCACGAGGGCGAGGCCCGAGAACCCTCCCGAAAGCTCGGTCCGTGCCGGCGGCGTACCCGAAGTTGGTGCTATCGCCCGGGCAGCGACCCCGACCGCGCGCAGCCGGCTTCCGGCGCTCGTCACGGATAGCGAGAGCGCCGGCGGCCGGGTCTACGGGGTCCGTTCGCGAGGAGGGATCACTCGCATGCAGGGTGGAAGGTCACCGCTTGGTTCAGGGAGGCGGCGACGAGGGCACCGTCGGTGACGGTCATGCTGGTCGGCTCGACCACCCGGTCCCCGGCGATGAGGACGGTGCCGACGGCCCGGTCCAAGCCCGACGCGATCTCCTCGATCTCGACGACCCCCGCTCCCTCGCGCGCCCCCCTTCCGAAGAAGCAGCGGAGAGTGGGAATCCCCTGGAAGCCGGTTCCGGGAACCTCGTACCCGTGGCAGGGGAGCAGCCGGCGGCGGCCCGCGTCGCGGCGACGGACCGCCCTAGGGCTCCGCCCAGCGTCCCGGCGCCCCCCGGCGACATCGACGCACCTCCGGGGGACGCCGAGGCATCGACCGGCGGAGACCAGCAGCGCAGCGCTCCCCGCGGCGAGC
>DAPKRP010000046.1:0-12002 GCA_031800515.1 Polyangiaceae bacterium LLY-WYZ-14_1
CTCGTCGACGTGCCGCCGCGGACCACTATGGCCTACGCGGAGGGCTGGGGATACGATGCGTCGGTGATCGTCGATGCACCCGGACGCGTCATCCGGGCGGGCGGAGACGGGGCCGAAGGGACCCTCCCGCTGGATGAGCCCGGCGGTCCCGGACGTGACTTGTCGGCGGCGGTCCAAACCATCGTCGGCTTCCTCGACGCCTCGCCGGCAGCCGCTTCCGGCGGACCCGACCCTCGGGCCGCGGCGGGGACGCCGGCGAACAACGCGCGGAATCGGTGAGGCAGCTATGCCGGTCGTGGTCGTGGTGGGCGCCCAGTGGGGCGACGAAGGCAAGGGCAAGGTCATCGACCTCTACACCCGCTATGCGGACGTCGTCGCCCGCTACGGCGGCGGGGCCAACGCCGGGCATACTCTGGTCGTCGGGGGGGAGAAGACCGTCTTCCATCTGATGCCTTCCGGGGCACTTCACCCGGAGAAAACGTGTGTGCTCGCGCAGGGCATGGTCGTCGACCCCGCGGTGCTTCTCGACGAGCTTCGCCTGCTCGAAGAAAAGGGGCTCGCCCCCTTCGACCGAACGCTCCTCTCCGACCGGGCCCACGTCGTCCTCCCCCACCACGTCCAGGTGGACCGGGTCCGGGACCTCGCCGGCGGTGGGATCGGCACCACCCACCGGGGGATCGGCCCCTGCTACGAGGACAAGGTCGGCCGTCGAGGGGTGCGTGCGGGGGACCTCCTCCACCGGGGCAAGCTGGAGGCGAACATCCATCGCAGCCTCGAGCGCTGGTCCCCGGTGCTCCGAGCCCTCGGCGAGGCCCCGTCGGACCCTGGCCTCATCGTCGACCGCTACCTCGAGCTCGGCGCCGCCCTGCGGTCGACCATCGCCGACACCTCCCGAGCGCTCTCGGAACGGATCGACCGGGGGGACCGGGTGCTCTTCGAGGGGGCTCAGGGAACGCTCCTCGACATCGACCATGGCACCTATCCCTACGTCACCAGCTCCAACGTCGTCGCCGGCGGCGCGAGCTGTGGGGCGGGGATCGGGCCTTCGGCCATCGAGCGGGTCGTCGGGATCGCCAAGGCCTACGCGACCCGGGTCGGAGGCGGCCCCTTCCCGACGGAGCTCCACGGAGATGCCGGGGACCGACTGCGGGCGGCGGGGGACGAGTTCGGCGCCACCACCGGGCGACCCCGCCGCTGCGGTTGGCTGGACATCCCCGCCCTGCGCTTCGCCTGCCGGGTCAACGGACTCGCGGAGCTCGCCCTGACCAAGCTGGACGTCTTGAGCGGGCTGCCGGAGCTCCGGGTCTGCACCGCCTACGAGCTCGACGGTCGACGGCTGGACGAACCACCCTACGATGACCTCGACCGGGTCACGCCGGTCTACGAGACCCTCCCCGGCTTTCACGGGGACCTCGCCGCCTGTAGTCGGAGGGAAGACCTCCCGGAAGCCGCACGTCGATACGTCGACCGCATCGAGGAGCTGGTCGGCCGTCCCGTCGGCACCCTCAGCCTCGGGCCCGACCGGGAACAGACCCTCGGACTCGTGGACCCCTTCGCCGGGCTCTGAGCCCGGAGACGTTCCGCCGGACGGAAAGGACCCCGCTGATGACCGAACGTACCCCCATTCAAACCCCCGACGCCCCTGCTGCCATCGGACCGTATTCCCAGGCGATTCGGGCGGGAGACGTGCTGTACTGCTCCGGTCAGATCCCCCTCGACCCGGCGACCGGCGAGCTCACCGGCGGGGACGACGTGCGCGCCCAGACCAGGCGCGTCATGGACAACCTGGGCGCGGTGCTGAAGGCCGGCGGGAGCGGCTTCGACCGCGTGTTGAAGACGACGATCCTGCTGGCCGACATCGCGGACTTCGCCACCGTCAACGAGGTCTACGGCAGCTACTTCGACGGCATGACGCCACCGGCGCGGGCCACTTTCCAGGTGGCGGCGCTCCCGAAGGGCGCCCGGGTCGAGATCGACGCCGTGGCCCTCGCCGGCTGAGCCCGCGCCACTGATCCGGACCGCCCCTATCCCCCGTCATAGGGGAAGAAGCCCCGCCCGCTCTTCCGACCGAGCCAACCCGCCGCGACGTACTGGCGGAGGATCGGCGCGGGGCGGTACTTCGGGTCTCCGAGCTCCTGGTGGAGCACCTCGGCGATGGCCAGCATCGTGTCCAATCCGACCAGGTCCGCCAGCGCCAGGGGGCCGATGGGATGGTTCAGTCCGAGCAGGGCTCCCTGGTCGATCTCCTCCGGGGTGCCGAGCCCCTCGGCCAACGCGAAGCATGCCTCGTTGAGGAAGGGGACGAGCATCCGGTTGACGATGAAGCCGGGGGAATCCCGCGCTTCGATCACCGTCTTGCCCATCGATTCCCCGAGCCGCCGCACCGTGGCGAAGGTCTCGTCGCTGGTCTGAAGGGCGCGAACCGCTTCGACCAACTTCATCACCGGGACGGGGTTGAAGAAGTGCATCCCCACGACCCGGTCCGGACGTTTCGTGGCCGCGGCGAGCTTGGTGACGGAGATGGACGAGGTATTCGTCGCGAGAATGGCCGCGTCACCGAGCACCCCATCGAGGGCTCGAAACACATCGGCCTTGAGCTCGAAGCGTTCCGGCGCGGCTTCGACCACCAGATCGGCCCCCGCCAGGTCGTCGAGCGTGGCGACCGGTTGGATCCCGTCGAGGATCCGTGTCCGTTCGCCGTCTTCCAGCTTTCCCTTGCCGACCAGCTTGGCCAGGGCCTTGTCGACCCGGTCCTTGCCCGCTGCGGCGAGCTCCTGGCTGGCATCCGCGAGGCGTACGTCGAGACCCGAAGCGGCCGCGACCTGGGCGATCCCGCGACCCATCTGACCGGCGCCGACCACTCCAAAGACCCTGATCTCCCGTTCCGTCATGGCCCGGGCTTAGCAGGGGTGGGGGTACTAGGCCGCTTCGACGACCAGGGCGAGGGCTTCTCCGCCCCCGATGCACAGGGTGGCGAGGCCCCGTCGGGCGGACTCGGCCTTCATCGCGTGCACCAGGGTGGTGAGAATCCGGGCTCCGCTGGCGCCGATGGGGTGGCCGAGGGCGATGGCGCCGCCCCGCACGTTGGTCTTCGCCGGGTCGACCTCGGCCTTCTTGGCGCAGGCCATGGACACCACGGCGAAGGCTTCGTTGATCTCGTAGAGATCGATGTCCGCGACGGTCAGGCCGGTCTTCCGGAGGACGTTCTGAATCGCCCCGACGGGCGCCGTGGTGAACCATTCCGGCGCCTGGGCGTGGCCGGCGTAGCCGACGATGCGGGCCAGGGGGGTCAGCCCGAGCCGGGAGACCGCCTCGCCGCTGGCGAGCACCGTGGCCGCGGCGCCGTCGTTGATCTTCGACGCGTTGGCCGCCGTGATGGTGCCCTCCTTGGCGAAGGCCGGGCGAAGGCCGGGCATCTTATCGAGGCGGGCGCGCTTGGGCTCTTCGTCTTCCTGAACGGTGACCTCGCCCTTTCGGGTCGCGATGGTGACCGGGGTGAGCTCGGCGGCGAAGGCGCCGGCTTCCTGAGCGGCCTGGGCCCGTCGATAGGATTCGGCGGCGAGCTCGTCCTGGGCCTCTCGGGTGAACCCGAGCTCCCGGGCGCAGAGCTCGCCGGCGTTCCCCATGTGGAAGTCGTTGTAGGGGTCCCAGAGGCCGTCGTGGATCATCGAGTCCACCACCTGGCCGTGGCCCATGCGGAGCCCGCCCCGCGCCTTCGGCAGCAGGTAGGGGGCCCCGGTCATGCTTTCCATTCCGCCGGCGACGACGATGTCCGCATCCCCGAGGAGGATGCTCTTCGTGCCGAACACCACCGCCTGCAGCCCGGAGCCGCAGACCTTGCTGACGGTCGTGGCGGGGGTGCGATCGGGAATGCCGGCGCCCTTCGCCGCCTGGCGAGCCGGGGCCTGACCGAGCCCGGCGGACAGGACGTTGCCCATGAAGGTCTCGTCCACGGCGTCCGCGGAGACCTTGGCCCGGTCCAGGGCGGCGCGGATCGCGGTGGTGCCGAGCCCCGTGGCGGAGACCTCCCCGAGGGCGCCCTGGAAGGCGCCGATAGGGGTTCGGGTCGCGCTGACGAGGAAGACGTCGCGGGTCGTCATGATGGGCTCCGGGGGCTCGGGTGGTGGGCGATGCTGGATTTGAACCAGCGACTTCCTCCGTGTGAAGAAGGCACTCTACCCCTGAGTTAATCGCCCTGGGTCGAGGTGGATAGCGCCCGTTCGGGCGCCCCGCAAGGGAACGAGAGGCGGCATGGTCGAGGGCTGGACACCGGGTGGTGGGGCCCACGGATCACCCGGTCTCCCGGGCCTTCGGTTCACCCGTCGCCGCTGTTCTGTGCTTGTTCGAGCTTGGCCCGGAGCACGTCCCCGAAGGTGCCGAAGCCCTGCCGGGCGGCTTCCTTCCGGTACTTCTGGACCGCTTTCCGCTCTTCGTCGATCTCCTTCGCCTTGAAGGAGCAGCGCAGGCCGCCGTCCCGGTCGATGCCGACGACCCGAACCTCCGCTTCCGACCCCGGGGGGTACTTCTTCCGGAGGTCGCCGCCCTTTTCCCCGAGCTCCCGGTTGGGGATGAAGCCCCGGGCGCGACGGCCCAGGACCCCGGCGACCCGGACGGCGATCCCGCCGTGCTCCACGCGGTCGACGACCACCTGGATGTCCGACCCGGGCCGGAGAGACTTCGGCGCCTTGTCGAAGTCGAAGGTGCCGGCGGCGACCGCCTCCGCTTCCGACGGGCTCAGCCGGGAGAGGGAGACCCGGCGCTGCTTCTTGTCCACCCGTTCGACGACGACGTCGATCTCGTCGCCTTCCTTGACCGCGGCGGAGGCGTGTTTGAGGTCCTTGCCGAGCTCGGAGATGTGGAGCAGCCCCTCGATTCCGGAGGCCAGCTCCACGAAGGCGCCGAACTCCGTGGCCCGGACGACCTTGCCCTTCCGAGGACGACCCTCCTGGAGGACGTCCGCGTGCTCGTCCCAGGGGTCCGGGAGCAGCGCCTTGATCGACAGGCTGATGCGGGCGTCCTTCTTGCGGCCCTGGGGCTGGCTGACCTTGAGAACCTTGACCTTGACCGGCTCTCCCGGGCGGACGAGGTCGGCGGGCCGGACACCCCGGCGGTAGGTGAGCTCGCTCTGGTGCACGAGCCCTTCCACCCCGTCGCCGATGTCGACGAGCACGCCGAACTCCCGGATGTGGGTGACCTGGCCCTCGAGGACCTCGCCCTCGGTGAGGGACTTCACCCGCTCCCGGGCCGCCTTCCGCGCCTCCCGCTCCAGGATGGAACGGCGGGTGACGACGATGCCCTGGCCGCTCGCCTTCACCGGCGCGACCAGGAATTCGAACTTGCGGCCGACGTATTCCCGGGGGTCGTTGGCGATCTCCAGGGACATCCCGCTCGCCGGACAGAACACCCGCACGCCGCTGACGAGGACGTCGTAGCCCCCGCGGTTGAAACCGAAGACGACGCCGCGAACCCGCGTGCGCTCCTCCCGAGCCTTCGCCAGCGCGGCCTTGACCGCCGGCCGGTCGATGAGGCGGTTCACCAGCGCGACGTTCCCGCTCTCGGAGACGGAGCCGATCCGGCCTCGGAAGATGCCGCCCACCGCCGGGGGTTCCGGCGGCGGCCCCTCCGGTTCCAGGGGCGTGCCGGCATCGTCGTCGTCGTCCTCGTCGGAGGCCTCGCCGGCGGCCGACGCGGCGTCGGAGGTGGCCGGCGCGGCCTCGGTCGCGGCCGACGCGGCGTCGGGGGTGGCCGGCGCGGCCTCGGTCGCGGCCGAACCGGCGTCGGGGGTGGCCGAACCGGCGTCGGGGGCGGCCGCGGACGCGACCTCGCTGGCCGATGCCTCCGACCCGGATCCCTCCACGGCCGCCGTCGAGGGGGCCGCATCCGGGGACGTCGGGGCGTCCGCCGGGGGCGTCGGGGCGTCGGCAGCCGGCGTCGTCCCCGAATCCGCGGCCGCCGCGTCCTTCGCGTCCCCGGGACCGGCATCCGCGGCGCCGTCCGCGGGAGGCTCGTCCGTCGCCTCCGGGGGGTCCGGAAGGACCGGTACCTCGTGGGGCTCGTAGACGTCGACGACGGCGGTCGCCTTGCCGAACAGATCGACGACGAACGCCCCGTCGTGGACGGCCGTCACCCGGCCCGCGACGACCTCGCCGGCGGAGAAGGCGTGCTTCCGAGAGACCGAGCCCGGACCCTCGAAGTAGCGGGCGAAAGCGGCGTGGGAGCTGGCGTCCTTCTTGTCGCCGTCGGACCCGGCGGTCGCGCCGCCTTCCCCAGCGGCCGCGCCGGCCTCGCCCTTCTTCTTCCGCTTGCGCCGGCGGCGCTTCTTCTTCGCGCCGGTCTCCCCCGTCGCCGCCGCGGCCCCGGATTCCGTCGCGCTGCCATCGCCGGTCGCGCCACTGCCCTCCTCAGGCGAGGTCGACGAGTCGCCGGCGGCATCGGCTCCGGGACCGTCGGCGGTCCCGCCCGTCGGTGCCGCTGCCGGGGCTGCCGTCTCCGTCGGGGCTGGCGCTGGGGGCGCCGTCTCCGTCGGGGCCGACGCCGGCGACGGCTCGGCGCCGGCGGGGGCAGGACCGGACGCGTCCCCACCGGTGGAGGACGCGCGCTCCGCCTCGGTCGTGGAGGCGTCCGACGCGTCCGCCGGGGGGGTGGGCGTCGTGGAGTCAGCCGTCCCGGGGGACGTCGACTCGGAAGCAGCGACAGGCGACCCGTCCGGGGTCGCCTCGCTCTCGGGGCGCTCGGCTTGTTCCGACATCCATCCAGCTCGAATCGTCCGGGACGACGGGGGCGGCAGACTAGGTCGCAGCCAGGAGGGAGTCAAGGACGCCCGCAGGCCCTTTCCGACCAGCTAGTACCCCGGCCTCAGAGATCCTTCACGAGAGCCTGCGGCTAGAGGCGGAACGGGTAGGTGACGGTGAAGGAGGGGTCGGAGAACCGGGGGAACCGCGCCCGACGTACGGTCCTGGCGACGCAGGAACCCTCGGGGGTCCCGGCGAACACGCCCTGGACCACCGCGTTCCGCACCCGACCCGAGCTCGCGACGGTGATGCGGACCTGCGCCACCCCTCCCCGGCTTTCTCGACATCCCCGGATCGCCGGCTGCACGCTCTGGAGCGCTTGGAGCACGTCGTTCCGGCTCGGCTTGTCCGGAAGCGGCCCGGAGGCGGCCGCCGCGGATCCGCCGCTGCCGCCGCTCCCGCTCCGCCGAGAACCGCTCCCATCTCGCTCCCGGCTCCGCGACCGGCGGGCAGCGCGGCTCTCCCCGGAGCGCGACCGCCGACGAGCGGCCTCCCCATCGTCGTCGTCCTGGTCGGCCCCCGCCGCATCCGCCGTCGCCTCCCCGGTGGCATCGCCCGCCCCGTCGTCGGCGTCGGCTCCCTCCGGCTGGCCGTCCGCCGGGTCGTGTCCCTCGTCGCCGGCGCTCGCCTCGCCCGCAGCTCCGGACGCTTCCGGATCCCCGGCCTCGGACGACCCGTCCAGCCCGTCGTCGGCATCCGCCGACGCCTCTCCATCCGGTTCGGCATCGCCGGTCGGGGCCGTCGGGTCCGCCTGCGCCAGGGGCTCGGACGCGTCGCCGCCGCCGAAGACGCCCATCACGTAGGCCGCACCCCCGCCGAGGATCGCCAGCGCGGCGACCGCCGCCGCCAGCAACGCCCAGCGTCCGCTTCCACCGGACGACGGCGCCTCGCTGGCCGGCGTCTCGATGGTCGGCGGCTCCAGGGTGAGCTCCGGGGGAGGCGGTAGGACGCGGGCGATCTTCGGGATCTCCACCCGGTCGTCCCCTGGCGGCGGTCGCGGGCGACGCCGCTGCCGCTCCGGAGGCGCGGAGGGCTGGGTTTCGAGCTGACCGAGGCGTTCGAGGGAGAACTCACCGGCCCCCGCCGGCGCCAGCCGACCCCGGTCGTCGGAAGCGGTCCGGGGGGAAGGCCCCCCGCCCGGTCCTCCGAGGGCGTCCTCATCGTCGAAGGCGGGGGCGGCGAGGTCCCCGGCGATATCCCCGGCCAGGGCGCCCGGGCCGGCATCGAGGCGTCGGAGCAGGCGGGACACGAAGGCCCGCCGGGAGGCTTCGGACCGCCCGGCGGCCTCTCCGAGCCCCCGCAGCTCGGCGTCGATGCGGCCGAGGGCCCGAGCGTCGGCGGCGGCGCCGGGATTCCGGGCGAGCTCCGCCCGAAGGACGTCGTCGGCGAAGGGATCCATCCCCTGGTCCAGGGCGGCCTGAATCCGGTCGTGCACCGAGCCGCTCACCGGAGGCCTCCATCCGTCGCGGCCCGGGCCGCGCCAGGCCGCGGTTCCCCACCCAGCAGGGTCTGAAGGCGGCGACGCGCCTCGTGGACCCTCCAGGAGACCGTGCCCTCGGCGCATCCGAGAACCTCCGCCGCCTCGGCATGGGTGAATCCCTCGACGAGCACGAGGACGACGGCGACCCGAAGGGACGGGGTCAGGGACTCGAGGGCCGCTAGAAGCCGGCGGCGAAGCTCGACCCCGTCCGCCCGACCCGGGTCGACACCGGCCACGGCGGGCAGGGGCCGCCGGGCCTTGCGACCCCGAAGCTGCTGCAGACAGGCGTTGACCGCGATCCGGTGGATCCAGGTGCCGAAGCGGGACCGCCCATCGAAGCGCCCCAGGGCGCGGTGGGCCCGGAGAAAGACCTCCTGAGCGATGTCCTCCGCCTCCCGGGGGTCTCCCAAGAGATAACGAGCGCAGGCCTGGACCCGGCCCTCGTGGGCCTCGACCAGGGCGCGAAAGGCGTTTCCATCTCCCGCCGTCGCCCGCGCGACGGCATCTCGTTCCTGGTCCGCGTCCACGCCGGTGGTCCTTCGATGCGTTGCCTCGATCAGTGTGCAGGGAACGGCATCCCGGCGGAAGAGTCGACCACCCATAGGCACATCCCGGGCGGTCCGGGGGCGAGCGACCGCGGTCTTGGCCATGCCCCATCGGATGCCGGGACGGCCCGAAGCCTTGGCCGCGATTGACACCTTTTTCAGCGGGCGCTACCCCCGCCCCTCCGGTGGCGCGGCCGAGCCCCGTCGGGCCCCTGGCCCCGCCCGGAAAGGGAAGTACCCGAGCCATGGCATTAGCGGAGAGCCGAGCCACCCTGACCGAGCTCTCTCAGCGCCTCGACGCGCTGGGGAGGTATCTTTGACCTCGAGGGACTGCGCCGTCAGGTAGAACGCCTGGATGCGGTCATCGCCCGGGAGGGCTTCTGGGACGACCCGGACCGGGCCCAGAAGACGACCCAGGAGCGGGCCGCCGCCCAGGAGACCGTCGAGACCCACGGGAAGCTCGCCGCCGAGGTCGCCGACCTCCAGGATCTCCTCGAGCTCATCGCGGAAGCATCGGACGAGGGGATGCTCGACGAGCTCGACGCCCGTCTCCCGGAGCTGGAGAAGGGCGTTCGAAGCATGGAGGTCGCCCGGATGCTCTCGGGCAAGGAAGACCGCTCCGACGCGATCGTCAGCATCCACCCCGGCGCCGGGGGGGTCGACGCCCAGGACTGGGCGGAGATGTTGATGCGGATGTACCTCCGCTGGGCGGAACGGCGCGGCTTTCAAACCGAGATGCTGAACCACCAGGTCGGCGACGAGGCCGGCGTCAAGGAGGTCTCCTTCGCCGTGAAGGGCCCCTTCGCCTATGGATTCCTCCGGGCGGAGAACGGAGTCCATCGTCTCATCCGCATCAGCCCCTTCGACGCGAACGCCCGACGTCACACCGCCTTCGCCGCGGTCTACGTCGTCCCCGACCTCGATGACGACCTCGAGGAGATCGAGATCAAGGACGAAGACCTCGACGTCGATACCTTCCGTGCCGGCGGCAAGGGCGGTCAGCACGTGAACAAGACCGAATCCGCGATTCGGATCACCCACGTACCCTCGGGCATCATCGTGAAGTGCCAGGCGGAACGGTCCCAGCATCAGAACCGAGCCCGGGCGATGAAGATGCTTCGGGGCCTGCTCTACGAGCGGGCCCGACAAGAGCAGGAAGCCGCCTTCGAAAGCGCCTACGGGGGCAACAAGCAGGAGATCGGCTTCGGCTCCCAGGTACGCACCTATACGCTCCAGCCCTACACGATGGTCAAGGACGAGCGCACCGAGCACAAGAAGAGCGATGCCCAGGGCGTCCTCGACGGGGACCTCGACGACTTCATCGAAGCGTTTCTGCTACAGGCCGCGAACCGCCGGGACCGGCAGGGGGAAGGCGGCGCCTCGGCGGGGGCGTCGGCGCCCTGACGACGGACGAGGGGGTGGGCCAGGCGACGGGAGCCGACGGCCCCGAACCCGTCTCCCCGGACATCGAGCCCCTACTCCAAGGATGGGTCACGCGTGGCGACGGAAGAAGAGCTCAAGAACGCGCGACGGGCGCATGCCGACAAACTCCGGGCGGCGGGCACCCAGGCCTACCCGAACGACTTCGTCGCGACGGACGACCTCATCCGGCGTCGGGATGCCTTTCTCGAGCTCGTCCGGGACGAGGTGGCTCGGGCTCGCCTGCCCATGGAGGACGAGCTTCCCGACGACGCGCCGCACCTCGCCCTCTTCGGCCGGGTGATGGCCAAGCGAGGGCCGTTCCTCGTCGTCCGCACCCCCGGCGGGGATGGGCAGGCGCTGGTGCGGAAGGACGTGCTCCCGGGGGAGGACGCGGCGCAGCTCGCTCAGCTGGACCTCGCGGACCACATCCTCGTCGAAGGTCCGGCGATCCGGACGAAGACGGGGGCCGCGGCCGTCTCGGCGCGGCGCTTCCGCCACGTCGGCAAGGCCCTCTTGCCCCCGCCGGCCAAATTCCACGGTCTTCGGGACGTGGAGAAGCGCTACCGGGAACGTTACGTCGACCTTTTCGCGAACCCCGAGGTGGCCCAGGTCTTCCGCGCCCGAACGCTGGTGGTACAGGCCCTCCGGCGCTTCCTCGACGACCGGGGGTTTCTCGAAGTGGAGACCCCGCTGCTCCATGCGCTCCGGGGGGGCGCGACGGCGCGTCCCTTCTCCACCCACCACAACGCCCTCGACCTTCCCCTCTTCCTCCGAGTCGCTCCCGAGCTGCATCTCAAGCGCCTCCTCGTCGGGGGGCTCGAACGGGTCTACGAGATCGGCCGGGCGTTCCGAAACGAGGGGGTGAGCACGCGGCACAACCCGGAGTTCACGATTCTGGAGTTCTACGCCGCCTTCCTCACCTACCGGGAGCTCATGGAGCTCGGGGAGGCGTTGATCAGGACCGTCGACGACGCCCTTCGGGACCGGTTCCCCACCTTGGTGGACGACCGCCCCTTCACCCTGGCGGAGCCCTTTCATCGGGTGACGATGCGGCAGGCGATTCTGGACCGGCTGAGCCGGGAAGAGAACGACGAGCAGCTTTCCCGGACCCCCTTCCACGGGAAGCTCGACCCCGGGACGCTGGACGACCCGGCTCGTCTCGAGGCGGTCTGCCACGAGGCCGCCCCCGAGCTTCCCCCGCCCGATCGGAAGGCGCTCGAGGAGGCGGGGAGCCACGGTGAGCGCATCTTCGCCCTCTACGAGCTCCTCGCGGAACCGGCGCTCACCGCGCTCTACCGTTCCGCCGATGGGTCCGCGTCCCTCCCCGTATTCGTCACCGAGTATCCCTTCGAGGTCTCCCCCCTGGCCCGCCGGAACGACGCGCACCCCGCCTTCGTCGACCGCTTCGAGCTCTTCGTCGAAGGCCGGGAGGTGGCCAACGCCTTCAGCGAGCTGAACGATCCGGACGACCAAGCCGACCGCTTCCAGGCCCAGCTCGATGCCCGGGCCCGGGGCGACGACGAGGCGATGGACTTCGACGCGGACTACGTGCGGGCCCTCCAACACGGGATGCCCCCGGCGGCCGGTTTCGGACTCGGGGTGGACCGGCTGGTGATGCTGCTGACCGGCCAGCCGTCCATACGCGACGTGCTGTTCTTTCCCCTGTTGCGTCCCGCGGAATGAACGTCTCCGCCGTTCGCATCGGATGGGTTCCCCGGCTCCTCCCGGTGCTCGGGATCCTCTGGCTCGCCGGGGGCGTGCCCC
>DAPKRP010000047.1:0-2691 GCA_031800515.1 Polyangiaceae bacterium LLY-WYZ-14_1
CTGAGCCCCGCGAGACCCCCTGCTATCGTCGCCGGACGTGCCCCCCCGTCACCAGAGCCACGGCAGCGGCGCCTTCCGGCGGGAAGATCTGCGGGCCTGTGGTCCGGACTGCATCTTCGAGGCGGGCGTCCTGGTCTTCCACCCGGAGAACGTCGTCCTCGGGGCCAACGTCTACGTGGGCCATCAGACCATTCTCAAGGGCTATTACAAGAACCTGCTGCAGGTCGGCGACGAGACGTGGATCGGCCAGCAAGGCTTCTTTCACGCGGCCGGCGGGCTTCGCATCGGTGCCCGGGTGGGGATCGGTCCCGGGGTCCGGATCATCACCTCGACCCATCGGGAAGCGGGCCGAGGCACCCCGATCCTGTTCGCCCCGGTGGACCTCGCGCCGGTGCTCATCGAGGACGACGCCGACCTCGGAGTCGGCGCGGTGGTGCTTCCCGGCGTGACCGTCGGTCGGGGCGCTCTCGTCGGCGCCGGGGCGGTGGTCGCCGAGAACATCCCGCCCTTCGCCGTGGCCGCCGGCGTCCCGGCCCGGATCCTCCGCTACCGTCCCGACCGGGCCTGACTCCTCCTCCGGCGCCGGGTCGACCACGAGCCGGAACACGCGACGACGACGACGATGACGATGACGGACACGCAGACGACGATGGCCTCCGGGACCGACGATCCGGATCTCACGGTGGTGGTGTTCGCCTTCGACGAGGAAGAGAACGTCCCTGCCGTCCTCGGGGAGCTGCGACGCTGGCTCGAGGTCAACGAGCCCCGGGCCGAGGTCGTCTTCGTCGACGACGGATCCCGGGACGGCACCCTGCGGGCCGCTGAAGAAGCGCTCCGGGGATTTCCCGGTCGATGCCTCGGCCACCCCGACAACCGGGGCATCGGCGCGGCCCTCAAGACCGGGGTCGCCGCGGCCCGGGGGGCTTGGGTGACCTTCCTACCCGCCGACGGCCAGATCCCGCCCGAGGCGATCGCCGCGCTCCGCCGCGGCGCGAAGGACGGCCGACACGAGGTCGTCTTGAGCGTCTACGAGGACCGGGACGACGGCCTCGCGCGAACCGTGCTGTCCGCCGGGGTCCGGGGCCTCATCCTGGCGGTCCACGGCGTGCGCCTTCGGAGCGACGGGCCCTATCTCTTTCGCCGGTCCCTCTTCGACCCCGACCAGCTCGCCTCCGACTCCTTTTTCCTGAACTTCGAGTTCCCCATCCGGGTGCTCGGCGCGGGGATCTCCGTGAACACCGTCCGCATTCACTGCCGCCGTCGACGTTCCGGGCGGTCGAAGTCGACGGGCGCTCGCCGGGTGTGGGGGGTGGCCCGGGACCTCCTGGACCTTCGCCTGCGACGGACCCGGGAGCTCTGGGCGCGGACGGTGGGCGCCCGGTGAGCGCCTCGGCGCTCCCGCCGCCCGTGCCCCGGCGGCCCCCGACGGCGGCGGGGGTGCTCTATCCGGACGATCCCCTCGGGCTTCGCACCCTGGTCCGGAGCTGCCTGGCTCCTCCCTCCGGCGACACCCGGGCGAGCCGCGGCGCGGGCGGCGAGGCCGCCTCACCGGGCCGGCCCGCCGTCGCCATCATCACCCCCCACGCCGGGCTCCGGGTCAGCGGTCCCGTCGCCGGCGCCGTCTACCGCGAGGTGGCCGTCCCCCGGGTCGCGGTGGTGCTGTCCCCCTGGCATACCGCGGTCGAACGGCGCCCGGCGATCTTCTGCACCGGGGCGATCGGTCTGCCCGGGGGCGACGTCCCGGTCGCCGAGGAGGTCGCCGAAAGCCTGCGGGACCTCGCCGTGCTGCGGGAGGACCCGAGCCCGGAGGGCGTCGACCATGGGGTCGAGCTCCAGCTCCCCTTTCTGCGGGAACGACGCCGGGAGGTGGCGGTGGTGCCGGTGCTCCTGGGCGCCGCCTCCCGGCCGACCTTGGACCGGATCGGGGCCGCCCTGGCGGACGTGGTGACCCAGTACGGCCGGGACGTCCTGGTCGTGGGCTCGGCGGACCTCGGCCGGGGCCGGGACGCCCGGCTGGTCCGCCAGGGAGACGAGGCGACCATCGAGGCGGTGGCTTCCTTGGATCCCGGCCGGGTCGGGAACGCGGTGTTCGGCCAGCCGGAACAGACCTGCGCCGCCAGCGTGCTCTACGCGACGGTCGTCTTCGCCCGGGCCCTCGGCGCCACCGACGTTCGGTGCGTCGCCCGGAGCACCACCGTCGACGTCGACCCCCAGGCGACCCGGGTGGTGGGCTACGCCGGCCTGATCGTGCGCTGATGCGGCGCCCGGGCACGGGTCAGCCGGTCCCGTAGGGTCGAGCGGGGAATGCCCAGGGCACGGGCCGCCGCCGAGAGGTTGCCGCCGTGGTCCTGGACCAGCGCCCGGAGGTCGACGTCCACGGGGCCGGCGCCCGCGCCGGACGCCCGGGGCTGCCGGGCGAGGGCCATCCGCACCGAGGTGGCGTCGAGGACGGCGCGGTCCGAGACGGCGGTGGCCATCGACAGCACGTTGCGAAGCTCTCGGGCGTTCCCGGGCCAGTCGTAGGCCCGGAGGACCGCTTCCGCCTGCGGGGAGAGGCTCCGCTGCCCCACCTCCGGCGCCATGGATGCGAGGAACCGCCCCGCCAGAGGCGCGACGTCGTCGGTGCGGCGCCGCAGGGGCGGAACCGCCAGCACGGTGCGCGCGATCCGGTAGTAGAGGTCTTCCCGGAAC
>DAPKRP010000048.1:0-5141 GCA_031800515.1 Polyangiaceae bacterium LLY-WYZ-14_1
CGCCGGCCGCGTCGGCGTCGGCCGGGTCGTCGTCCTCGTCCGGCCCGGGACGTTCATCGGCGGGGCCGCCCTCGACCGCGCCAAGCTCCTCTGCCCCGGAGCCGTCGCCCTCGTAGATGCGCGCTAGGTCGGAAAGGGAGATCGCGCGCCGTCGGGGCCTGGGGGCGGACGGGGGAACGCTCCAGCGCGTGGCACCGTCGTCCCAGGCGCTGCCGGCTTCGCGCCCGGACTCTTCCGTGCCGGAGGCGGACTCCGGCGCCAGCTCCAGGCTTCGGCGCACGGCGAGCGCCCCCTGGGCGACCCCGAGGTCGACCTCGAGGCCGGAGATCTGATCGAGGAGCGTGTTCTTGTCGTCTTCGGCCCGGGCGAGCTCCTGCCGGAGCCAGCTGAGCTCGGCCCGGAGCTCGTCGAGCTCGCCCCGCCAGCCGTGATCGACCGGCCGTCCCGGCGGCGCCTGCGACGGGTCGGTCGCCTTCTCGGCCGGGGACCGAGCCGGGGGGGCTCCGTCGGCCTCGGGGCCCGCCACCCGGTTGTCCGAGCCGGACCCTACTAGGGCGGCGGCGGCGGTCGCCGGGGCGAACATGGGGGGCGGCGCGCGCTCGCTTCCGACCGCGGGCATCCCGATCAAGGTCCCGGTCGAAGAGCGGCGGCCACCGCCGGGCGTGGCATCGTCGCCGGGCTCCCCCGGGTCGTCCTGCCGGGCTTCCGGCGGCATCGACGACAAGCGGTCCCGCAGCTGATTGCGTTCCCGGGTGAGGGCCTGACGGGTCGCGTCCCCGGCGAGCAGGTCCATCCGGAGCCGGTCCCGTTCCAGGACCGCGTCCTCGGCCAGCGCTTCGGCGTCCCGGCGCAGCCGGTGCTCGGCGGCGAAGCTCGCCTCGAGCTCGCGGACCTCGGACTGGAGGGCGTTCCGGCCCTGGAGCGCGCGGTCGAGGGCGGACTGCAATCGGGCCAGCTGCCGCCAGGCCCAGAGACCGCCGAGCCCCCCCACCAGGCTCACCCCTGCGGCGATCCACCACCCCATCCGTCGGCCTCCTCGCGCCGGGCCCCTTCGACCGACCCGGCGCGGCGAGGGTCCCAACTCCCGAGGCTCCCCGCAACCGGCCCCGGCGGCATTCGCCGGGCTGTCACCCAAGCTCGGCTCAGGCTTCCTTCTGACCGAGATTGGCGTGGAGCACGGCGCCGTTCACCGCCGGGGTGGCGGCGGCGAAGGCGATCACGTCTGCGATCTCGTCCGGGGAGAGCAGTCGGCCGAAGGACACCATGCCCGCGATGGCGTCTTCGAGGCCGGGGTTGGCGTCGAGGATCGGCCGAAGCATTTCCGTGTCCGTGAAGCCGGGGCAGACGCAGGCGGCGTGGACGCCGGTGGCGAAGAGATCCTGGACCGTGGCGCGCATCAATCCGACCAAGCCGTGCTTACTGGTCACGTAGGACAGACGTCCCGGGACCGCCTTCTCGCTCAACGTCGAGCCGACGAAGATCACCGATGACCCCGGGACCAGGCGGTCCCGGAGGCCAGAGGTCAGGACCGCAGGGGCCGCCAGGTTGACCTGGAAGGTGCGGGTGAGCTCCTCGGGGTCGACGGCCCCGAGGGCGTCCTGGGGCATGACCGCCGCGTTGTGGACGAGACACACCCGCGCCGCCCCGTCGAGGTCGGCGGACAGCTCGTCGACGGCGGCGCTCAGGTCGTCCGGGTCGGCGAGGTCGGTGCGCCGATGCTGTACGCCGTCGACGGGCGTGGGTCGCCGGGAAAGACTCCACACGCGCCAGCCGTCCCGGCGAAACCGGGCCACCGTCGCCCGCCCGATCCCGACGCTGCCCCCGGTCACCACCGCGACCCCCTTGCCGTCATCCGCCATGGTGCCCATCGCCGGCCTCCCGGACCGAACCTCCGGGCCGAGGTACTAGCAGGCCCATCGGGGCCCGGCAGCCTTATGCCAGGATCGCCGATGGCGACCGCCACCGGTGGCTGGCGGTCTGTCCGGGACCGGAGGAGACCTTGACGACGACTTCGATCAAGCGGTCCCGGGTCAGGCGGCCGTCGTCCTTGACCAGCTCCTGGACGAGATAGCGGCTCAGCTCCTCGAGGGTGACGTTCCGCACCGGCAGCACGCGGACGTCTTTCCGAAGGAAGGGGATGACGTCGTCCGCGAAGAGGGCTTCGATGCGGTCCGGACCCGCGTCTCGAATGGTCAGGTGCGGGCTGTCCCCGGGGAGCAGGAAGTATTCGTCCAGGGAGTCGCAGACCGCTTGGAGGTCGCGCTTGTACTCGCCGTAGTCGGCGAGCATGCCGTTGTCGTCGACCAGGCCCGTCAGGGCGCAGAAGACGCCGAAGTTGTGGCCGTGGAGCCGTTCCCGGTGGCGTTCGTCGAAGATGGTGAAGTGCCCGGCGGAGAACTTCATCCGCTCCTTGAAGAGCTCGATCGTCGTCGTGCGCCCTTCGAGCCCCCGGGCGCGCTCTTCTGCATCGACCCGTCGGCTCGCATCGACCCGTCGGCCGTCCCGTTCCGCCGTCCCGGCACCGCCATCGCCCATCGCCCGGCGATCTAGCAGGCGCCCCGACCCTAGGCCGTCTTTTCCTCGTGGAGGCCGAGCTCCTCGGAGGCGAGCTCCCGCATCTTGAATTTCTGGATCTTGCCGGTGACGGTCATCGGAAACGCGTCGACGAGCTTCCAGTAGCGGGGGATCTTGTAGTGGGCGATCTGGCCCTCGCAAAAGGCGACCAGGGTTCGGTCGTCGAGCGTCTTGCCCGCCTTCGGCTTGACCCAGGCCATCACCTCTTCGCCGTACTTTGGGCTTGGAACGCCGATCACCTGGGCGTCTTCGATGTCTGGGTGCTGGTAGAGGAATTCTTCGATTTCCCGTGGGTAGATGTTCTCGCCCCCGCGGATGATCATGTCCTTGATCCGGCCGACGATGTTGACGTAACCCTCGTCGTCCATCGTGGCGAGGTCCCCCGTGTGCATCCATCGCCCGGCGTCGATCGCCTTGCCGGTGGCGTCCGGGTCGTTCCAGTAGCCGAGCATGACGCTGTAGCCCCGGGTGCAGAGCTCGCCGCGCTGGCCCCGGGGCACGATGTTCCCCGTCTCCGGGTCGACGATCTTGACCTCGACGTGGGGGTGGATCCGGCCGACCGTCGACACCCGCTTGTCCAGGGGGTCGTCCACCGCCGACTGGGTCGATACGGGGGACGTTTCCGTCATCCCGTAGGCGATGGTGACCTCCTCCATGTGCATCCGGGAGCGGACCTGCTTCATCACCTCGATGGGGCAGGGGGAGCCCGCCATGATCCCCGTCCGCAGGCTGGCCAGGTCGAACTCGGAGAAGCGTTCGTGGTTGAGCTCGGCGATGAACATCGTGGGCACGCCATAGAGGGACGTGCACCGCTCCGCCTGCACCGTCTCGAGGACCTGCAGGGGGTCGAAGCCCTCACCCGGGACCACCATCGTGGCGCCGTGGCTGACGCAGCATAGATTGCCGATGACCATCCCGAAGCAATGGTAGAAGGGCACGGGAATGCAGACCCGGTCTTCTTCCGTGTAACGCAACACCTGGCCGATGAAATAGCCGTTGTTCAGGATGTTGTGGTGGGACAAGGTCGCCCCCTTGGGCGCTCCCGTCGTGCCGGACGTGTATTGGATGTTGATCGGGTCGTCGAAGGACAGGGTCGACTCCCGCTCCGCCAGAGCCGCGTCGTCGACCTCCCCGGCCCGGGCCAGGAGCCGCTCCCAATCGTCGTCCAAGACCAGCGCCTCCCGAAGGGCCGGTAGACGGCCTCGGATGCTCTCGAGGATCGCCGGGTAGTCCGACGTCTTGAAGCGTCGCGCCAGCAGCAGGAACGAGACGCCGGACTGCGTCAGGGCGTACTCGAGCTCGTGGGCCCGGTAGGCGGGGTTGACGTTCACCAGGATGGCGCCGATGCGGGCGGTGGCGAACTGGGTGACGATCCACTCGAAGCGGTTCGGCGACCAGATGCCCACCCGATCGCCTTTCTGGACCCCCAGGGCCATGAGGGCCCGGGCCAGCACGGTCGTCTGGTCCCAGAGCTCCCGCCAGGTGGCGCGCCATCCCTGATGCTGCACCACCGCGGCCTCCCGGTCCGGGAAGCGTTCGGCGGTTCGACGCAGGTTTTCTCCGATGGTGGTACCCAGAAGGGGCGTTGGGCTGGTCCCGTGGACGTAGCTCGGCTCGGTCATCGGTGGGGTCTCCTCGACGGGACGGCGGCGAAGGGAACGGACGGCCGGTCGGTTCGGCGCCCGGCGCGATTCACGGTCTCCGCAGCGGCGAACCCCGCCTCGAGCCTCGAACGCTACCAACAAGGAGCGCCTTCTCACAACGCCCTGGCTCATCCTCCGGGCGAGGTCGCCGGTCGCGCTCTCCTGGTCGCCCGTCCCCGAGACGGGTGACTAGCCGCGCCCGGGGGCATGTGGCAGTCTCAGCCGAACTTTCCGGCTGTAACGCAATGACCCGACCCCATGCCGACTGGGCCACGCTGCTCGCGACCTTGGCTGCCAGCGGGCCCTTCGACGCCCTGCTGGTCGCCGAGGTCGACCGGGAGTGGGTCCGGGTCGTTCGGGCCTCCGCCGGCCAAGAAGCCCTGATCGGGTTGACCGTCTCCACCCGTCTCACCGCCTGGGGGGCGCTGGTCGACGGGGAGCCCACCCTCTGCCGGGGGCTGGCCCAACGCTATCCCGAGGACACCCTGGCCCAGCGGCTCGCGGCCCAGAGCGTCGCCGCCCTCGCCCTCCCGGACGTCGCTCCCGCCCGGGTGGTCGTCCTCGCCGTCGGCGCGGGACGCTGGCAGAAGCCGAAGCCCCGCCTCGAGCGCCTGGCGCGCCTGGCGGACGTCATCGCCGCTCGTCTGGTCGCCGAGGGGAACATCCCCCTCGAGTCCCTGGTCCGGGCGTTCGCCCAGGCGGGGGTCGACGACGACGCCCTCCACGATGGGCTGCGGCTGGTGGCGGAGCTCACCGAGGCCCGGTGGGGTCTGATCGTCGAAGCCGTCGAAGACGATCCCGGGATGGGGCAGCCGCTGTACTTTCTAGACGACGCGGCCCCGAACGACCGGCCCTCTGCCCTCCCGGCGCTCCCCCTCGCGGCGGTGCGGACGCGTTGGACGGGGACGCCGCCGGCGGCGGCGG
>DAPKRP010000049.1:0-12789 GCA_031800515.1 Polyangiaceae bacterium LLY-WYZ-14_1
AGCTGTTGCAGCTGCCGGTCTGGTGGGCGCTCTACACGTCCCTCTCGACGAACTTCGAGCTGTACCACGCGCCTTTCCTCATCTGGAACGACCTGTCGGCAGCCGACCCCTATTTCGTTCTGCCCCTGTCCGTCGGTGGACTGATCTTCGTCCAGCAGAAGCTCACCCCGGTGGCGATGGACCCGGCCCAGGCGAAGGTGATGCTCTACGCCATGCCGGTGATGATCACCTCGTTCATGCTCTTCCTGCCGGCGGGGCTTTGCGTGTACATCGCCACCAACTCGGTCCTCGGGATCGCCCAGCAGAAGTGGATCGAGCGGCGCCTGGGCCGAAGCGGGGGGGCCAGCGGTGAGGGCGCCGGGGACGACGGCTCTTCCGGGCAGGGGGACTCATCCGCGTCGGCGGGCGGCAGGCCCGCCGGCGGAAACGGGGCGGAATCGCCGTCCCCAGCCACAGCTGGATCGGCGACCGGTGCCCCCGGTTCGGGCCAGGGCTCGAGCACGGTGCGTACCCGGAAGCCCGACCGGCGGAGGAAGCGACGTGGAAGAGCGTAGACGAGACCCCGAGCTCGATGGTGCCCTGCTGGTTCTGGACGACGACGACGACCGCCACGGCATCGGCGGCGTCGACGACGACGACGACGACGACTTGGTCCGAACCGGCTCCCGAGGGCGCGCCGGAGACGGCAAGGCGGAAGCCGCAGCCGAGATCCTCCAAGGGATGCTGGACCGGATGGACCTCGACGTCCGAGTTCGGATCCGGGAAGACGAGGAAGAGGTCGTGCTGGACGTCCGGGGGGAAGACGCCGGTCGGGCCATCGGCAAGAAGGGCCAGACCCTCGATGCGATGCAGTTCCTGGTCAACAAGGTGGTCAACCGCGACCCCCACGGCCGTCGTCACGTCGTCGTGGATTCCGGCGACTACCGGGCGCGCCACGAAAAAGGGCTCGTCTCGATGGCCCGGCGAGAAGCGAAGCGCGCCCTCCAGAACGGCAAGGTCGTCACCCTGGAACCGATGAGCGCCCGAGACCGGCGGGTCATCCACCTGTCCTTGGCGAAGTTCCCCGGGGTCAGCACCCGTTCGAACGGGGAAGGCCTGGAACGACGCCTTCAGATCATCCCCGCCCGGCAGCGCCGGGGCCGCTCCCGGCGGGACGACTGACCGTGCGGGGCAAGGTCGTCGCCATCACCGGGGCGAACTCGGGGATCGGGCTGGAGACCGCTCGGGCCCTCGCCCGGGATCAGGCCACCGTCATCATGATCGGCCGCAACCCCCAGAAGGGCGCCGCCGCCGTCGACGACGTCCGATCCACGACGGGCAACGACGACGTCCACTGGGTGAACCTGGACCTGGCGTCCTTTCGGTCCGTGAAGGAAGGCGCCCAGCGTCTTCTCGACGACTGGGACCGGCTCGATGTCCTGATCAACAACGCGGGGCTCATCCTCTCCGAACGCCAGCTGACGGAAGACGGCCTCGAAGCGACCTTTCAGATCAATCATCTGGGGCACTTCCTCTTGGTCCAGCTGCTCCGGGATCGGCTGGTGGCGAGCGCTCCGGCTCGCGTGATCAACGTCGCGTCGGAAGCCCATCGGGCGGCCTTCCGGGGCCTCGACTTCGACGATCTCCAGTCGGAGCACGGATACTCCGGGCTCGGGGTCTACGCGAAATCGAAGCTCGCCAACATCCTGTTCACCCGGGAGCTCTCCCGGCGTCTCGCCGGAACCGGGGTCACGGCGAATGCGCTCCATCCGGGAACCATCGCCAGCGGCTTCGCCCGGGATGGCGACGTCAAAGGCATCTTCGCCGTTCTCATCAAGCTGGGGGCCCCCCTGCTGACCTCGCCGGAGAAGGGGGCCGATTGTCAGATCTTCCTGGCCCGGGACCCCTCCGTCGCGGACGTGAGCGGCGCCTACTTCATCCGACGGGCGCGAAAGACGCCGACCCGACCCGCCCGGGACGACGACGCCGCCGGTCGCCTCTGGGAAGAGAGCGAACGCCTGGTGGCCCCCGCCTTCACCTGACCGTCGCCTTCCTGCGTCTGCCCGGGGCCGCCGGCCGGCGCTCGTGGAGGGAAAGCCGCCGGCGGGCTCCGGAGACGGGAAGCCCATAGTCGACCTCCCGCAGCAGCCGAAGCCCCGGCATCTGGGGCGCCGGGGCGGTCAGGAAGGCAGCGACCCGAGGAGCCAGCCGGGGGCCGACCCGGAGCCAGACGTCCGGGGGGAAGGTCGCCCTCGCCATCGCCAGGTCGCTGGGCGGGATCTTGAGCGCCGGGGCGCCGTCCGCTGGAGAGACCCGACCCTTCACCACCCGCAGGCGGTCGCCGAGCCCGAGGGCGGCGACCACGTCGACCAGGAACGCCCAACGTCGGCGCCGGGGCTCGACGAGAACGCCCGACGCCTCCGGGCGGAGGAGGGCGAAGGGGATCCCCGGGGCGCCGCCGCCGGTCCCGACGTCGACGAAGCGAAACGCCGAGCCCCGCGGGAAGACGTCGGCCAGCACCGCCGCGTCGACGACGGCCACCTCGGCCACCCCGGCGATGGTGCCGGAGGCGGTGAGGTTCGTCTCCTGGTTCGCCACCAGCAGCCGCCGGACGTAGTCGGCGAGGGCGTCCAGCACGTCCTCGGGCAGCCGGTGCTCGGCGCCCAGACCCTCCCCGCCGGCGGGGCGGGATGGGGGATCGGTCGCCGGGTCGGCCCGCGCCTCCCGGACGCGCCAGCAGAGGGAGGCGAGGGCGTCCCGGATCTCGGCCGGCGCTGGCGGGGACGGCCCCCCCAGCACTGCGCTCGCGTCCGGGTCCTTGGGCTCGGCGTCGCTCACTTCGAGAAGGTTCGCATGGTACCGCTCCCCGGCGGCGGCATGCGACCGTCGACCGCCGCCGGCTGCTATCCCTCGGAGGTGGCGGCGGTCCACAAGCCGAGCCTCCGAAGCCAGCGGGACGCTAGGTCCCCGCGCCCTCGGCCCGGCGAGCTGTCCCCGGCGGTGGAGCGAGCCTTCGGCCGGGTCCGTTCCTTCCGGGTCGAGGCGATGAACGCGGATGCGTCGTCCCGGTCCTACGCGCGCTTGGTCTTCGACGATGACGGCACCCCGGGGAGCGCGGTCGCGATGATCCTTCCCGAGGACCCCTATTCGTCGGACGAGCTCACCTCGCCGCAGGACCCCACCCCGACGGAGGTACCCTTTCTCGCCGTTCAGCGGTTCCTCGCGCGCCGGGGCGTGCGGGTGCCCGCGGTGCTCGACGCGGCCGTAGCGGATGGGCTCATCCTGCTGGAAGACCTGGGCCGTCGGAGCTTCCGGGACCGGCTCCGGGCCCTGTCCCCGGCGGACCGAGTCGAGGCCTACCGGGACGCGGTCTCCTTTCTCGCGGACCTGCACCGCCGGGCCGCTCCGCCGGAAGACCCCGTCGCATCCCTTCCCACCGCCGCCGCGGGGGCGCCGCTCCCCCATCGACGTCGCTTCGACGCCGCCCTGCTGCGGGCCGAGCTCGACGAGTTCCACCGTTTCGGCGTCAGCGCGGCCTGGGGCAGCCCGGGTGCCGACGCGGACCGGCGGCTCTCCCAGGCGCTCGACGCGCTGGCGGTCGCCGTCGCGCACCTGCCCACGGGCTTCGTGCACCGGGACTTCAGCTCCCGGAATCTCATGTGCCTCGACGACGGCGGGCTGGCGGCGATCGATTTCCAGGACGCCCTCATCGGTCCTCGGCCCTACGACCTGGCAGCGCTGCTCTGCGATTCCTACGCGACCTTGGACGAGCGCCACCTGGACTCCCTCATCCGACAGTACCGCCAGGCCCTCGGCATTCGCGGGGATGCCGGCGACGCCTTCGACGCCGGCTTCTGGGCCGTGGTCGCCCAGCGCAAGCTCAAGGACGCGGGCCGCTTCGTGCGCATCCACCGGGAGCGGGGAGACCCCCGCTTTCTTCGCTGGTACCCGCCGAGCCTGGCCCACGTGGCCCGGGCGCTCCGCCGCTGGAGCCCCGGCGGGCGCCTGGCCGAGGTCTTGGCCGAGGTGGTTCCCGGCTTCCCCCACGCCCTGACGGCGCCGGCGACGGAGGTCGGTCCCGGGCGGGAATAGATCGGAGGCCGACGGCGTTGACCCCGTGACCCGGGACGATGGTCCTCGCCATCCTCCCGGTGCCGTTCCTCCCATCTCCATCCACCCACCGAGCGGGGGCGGGCTTCGGTCCGCCATCCGCCTGCGGGGGGGCGGAGGCAGCCGTCCCCGGCTTCCCGGGGGCGGGTCGGTCACCATCACTCTCCACTCCACACGCTACCAACCGCCGACCCGACGCTTCCTCCGCTCCCTCGCCCTTTTCTTTCCGCTGCCTCTCGCCTCGCCTCCGCCGCTGCGCGCTGCTACGGTATCCCGCTGGATGCCGCGCTTGGTCGCCGTCGTCGCCATCGTCCTCGCCGCCGCCGGGCTCCTTCCCCCGGGGCTGGCCCAGGCCGAGGCGTGCAAGGAAGACGCGTCGGTGCCCCCCCTCGGGTCCCAGCTCGCATTGTCCTCCTCCGGCGAATCCTGGCTCGCCGGTTCTTCCCTCGCCGCCCACGCGTCCTTCGCCGGGCTGCCCCTCACCAGCGCCGCCCTGGGCCCGCTTTCGGTGAGCGCCGGGGACGAAGACCCGTCGCTGCTCGACGCCGCCCGGGAGCTGGCCGGCGCAGCCTCCGCTGCTCCCCCAGGGGCCGACCTGGTCGCCGCCGTCTCGGAAGACCTCGACCTCCGGGACCCGGAACCGAACGACCCGGAGGCCGACGGCACGCTCGCGGCGCCGGACGCCGACCCGTCGCCCAGCCCGGCGACGCCCGCGCCGATGTGCGCGGGGGAAAGCGACGACCCCCGCTGCCAGCCGAGGGCGCCGGGCCCGGGGGACGGGGTCGAAATCGCGAAGCCTCTTCTCCGCTCCACCGCGCCCCCCCAGCCTGACCTGCCACCGGCGGGAAGCGTCGCGGTCGAACGCCTCGCCACCCAGGACCGCCCGCAGCTGGGCGCACGCTCCCGGGTCGAACGTCCTCCGCGACGCGGGTGAGCCCCAGCGAGGATCGCGGGCCGCTCCGCCCAACGCCGCGCGCCACCGTCCTGCCGCGACCTTCCTCTGCACGGTTCCGGTTCCCCTCGGGAACGGGCGGCGGAGGGGCCGTCGCGCGCGGAGCTGGGCCCGGGGCGAGTCCAAGGAGCCGGTCCGGGTCGAGCCGGAACCTCGGTACCACGACGTAGCCGCCTGGCGAGGTCGTACCGATCCCCGCCGAACGCCACGACGACCCGGGCCCCGCCCGGGCGCCGTCCGCCGGGGAGCGGTGGCGCCCTGAGGCCGGCCGCGACGCCGCGGTCGCGGTCTTCACGTCCTTCCAGCGCGCAGGCCGCTCTTCGGCGATGCCGAAACCAAGACGGTCGCTCCGGGTGAGTGACCGACCGAGACGTTCGCGCCGGGGTCGACGCCGACCCTAGCGACGCCGGAACCCTAGTCCGACGGGTCCATTTTGCTTGGTCTGATGATGATGATGATGAGAACGCTGCCGACGGCGCTGGGCACGGACCCCCCGGCACCTCGGCGCACGAGGAGAGAACGAGATGAGTAAAGGATCTGCGATCGTATCGATCTTGATCGCCTTCGTCGGCGGCCTCGCGATCGGCGTGGCCCTCGGCGGAAGCGGCAGCGGCGGCGAAGAAGTCGCCGAGATCACCGGAGACGCGGCAGGCGCCGGGGCCGCCGCGGGAGAGGCCGACGGGATCGAGCGCTACAAGGTGCCGGTCACCGACGACCAGCCGGCCAAGGGGCCGGCGGACGCCCTCGTCACCATCGTCGAGGTCAGCGACTTCGAGTGCCCCTTCTGCAAGCGGGTGGGCCCCACCCTCAGCAAGCTGATGAACGAGTACCGGGGCAAGGTGCGCATCGTCTGGCGCAACAACCCCCTGCCCTTCCACCGGAACGCCGGACCCGCCCACACCGTGGCGATCGAAGCCTTCGAACAGGGCGGGAGCGAGAAGTTCTGGGAGATGCACGACAAGCTCTTCGAGAACCAGCGGGCCCTCAGCCGGGAGGACCTCATCGGCTACGCCCGGGAGATCGGCCTGAACGTCGGCCAGGTGGAAGCCGCCCTCGACAACGACGAGCACGCCGGGACCATCCGGGAAGACCAGCAGGTCGCCCAGCGCTTCGGCGCCCGCGGCACCCCCCACTTCTTCATCAACGGCCGCAAGCTCGCCGGCGCTCAGCCCTTCGAGAAGTTCGACGAGATCGTCTCGGACGAGATCCGTCGGGCGGAACAGCTCGTCGAGACCGGCGTGTCCAAGAACGAGGTCTACGCGGCCCTGACCCGGAACGCGAAGACCAGCTTCGAAGAGCCCGAGCGGCCCGCCGCCGCCGACCGGGGCCGGGGCGCCCAGAAGGTCCCGGACCCGGACGCCGTCTACAAGGTGCCCGTCGACGACGAGCCGATGAAGGGTCCGGAGAACGCCCTGGTCACCATCGTCGAGTTCAGCGACTTCGAGTGCCCCTTCTGCGGCCGGGTGGGACCCACCCTCAAGCAGATCGCCGACCGCTATGGCGATGACGTCCGCGTCGTCTGGAAGAACAACCCCCTGCCCTTCCACCGGAACGCGATGCCCGCGGCGATCGCCGCCCTGGAGATCCACGAGCAGCTCGGGGACGACAAGTTCTGGGCGTTCCACGACAAGCTGTTCGAGAACCAGCGCGCCCTGACCCGGGAGAACCTCGAGACCTGGGCCCAGGAGCTCGGCGGGGTGAACATGGGCCAGTTCCGTGCCGCCCTGGACAACGACGAGCACAAGAGCACCATCGAAGACGAGCAGCAGCTCGCCCGCTCCCTCGGGGCCAGCGGCACGCCGGCCTTCTTCATCAACGGCCGCTACCTGCGCGGCGCCCAGCCCCTGCCGGCCTTCACCAAGGTGATCGACGAAGAGCTGGCCAAGGCGAAGGAACGGGTTCAGGCGGGTACGCCGCGTTCCGAGGTCTACGCGAAGTCCATCGAGAACGGCGCCACCGAGCCCCAGTTCGTGGGCGGCGGCGGCGGGGACGACGGGCCGGCGGCGGCCCGGCCCGCGGCGGATCAGAAGTACGAGATCTCCATCCCGGACGACGCACCCCGAAAGGGCCCGCGGAACGCCCGGGTCGTGATCCAGGAGTTCAGCGACTTCGAGTGCCCCTTCTGCAGCCGGGTCCTGCCGACCCTCAAGCAGATCGAAGAGGAGTACGGCAACAAGGTCGCCATCGTCTGGCGGAACTACCCCCTGCCCTTCCACCGCAACGCCCGACTCGCCCACGTGGCGGCCATGGAGATCCACGAGCAGCTCGGGGACGACAAGTTCTGGGCGTTCCACGACGTGCTGTTCGAGAACCAACGGGCGCTATCCCGGTCCGACCTCGAACGCTACGCCCAGGAGCTCGGCGGCGTGAACATGGGTCAGTTCCGAGCGGCCCTGGACAACAACGAGCACGACGACCGGGTCCAGCGGGACCAGGATGCCATCCAGGAGGCGGGCGCTCGCATCGGCACCCCGTCCTTCTTCATCAACGGCCGGCTCCTCCAGGGTGCCCAGCCGTTCCCGGCCTTCAAGGCCGCGATCGACCGGGCCCTCGAAGAGGGCTGAGCCCAGCCCGGGCGCGCCGCCCTCGGCGGCCCTGGTGACACCGGCGACGGGCCGGGCGGCGATGGCTGTCCGGCCCGTCGTCGTTCGTGCCGTCGGATTTGACCGCGGCCCGGGAAAACACTATGAAAGCCGCCCACTTGGAGGTGCTGAGGATGGCGCGAGGAGCAGCGAAGGGGAAGGCGGCGGCCCCACCGCCCCCGGCGACGGAAGAGATCCCGTTTCGAAGCGACAATGCCTTTCTCTGCCTGCTCCTGAACCGCCGAGCCGGCCTGATCCGGGTGATCGATTTCCGCGCTGGGGCCATCCCGGCAAAGCGCCTGTTCATCCAGTCCATCGCCAAGCGGGAAGGGGTCGAGAAGGTCATCACCCTGGTCGAAAAGGACGAAGTATCGTCCTGGACCCGCGTGGGATTCGTTCGGGAAGGGACGATCCCGGGTTTCTACAAGCGCTCCGACGGCCACCTCTGCGGCTGTGTCATCAGCGACAAGACGGCCAGCATCGAAGTCACGGACGACGCCCAGCGCCACGCGGAGCGCACCGTCAACGCCGCCAAGAAGGGCGCGAAAGAGCTCGAGGAGGTGGCCAAGAAGGTCGCCACCGGGGAGGTCGACGAGGTCGACGCCTTGACCGCCCGGGACGATGCCTGGGGACAGGACGGCACCCTCGGATCCTTCGAGGCCTTCGGTCGAGAGGCGGAACGTACCTTCTTCCAGGCGAAGATGCCGCGGGGGAAGGCGAACTTCATCCAGGCCGAATACCAGGACTGCTTCGGCCACTCCCTGGTCGAGCCCCTCCGGTCCCCCACCACGGACAACGACGTCCTGACCCTTCGGGCTGGCCTCGAGACCGTCGGCGAATGGCTGAAGGACCGGGGCATCATCTCCGCCTTCGGCTTCGGTCCGATCGACGACGTCCCCCTCGCCACCGCCTACGTCGCCGCGGGCTTTCGAAAGACCGGCCTTCTCGCCAAGGGCGTTCAGGTCGGCGAGGAACGGCGGGACGCGATTCTCTGGACCCGTAAGCTCGCCAACCCCGGCGGCGACGACGCCGACTGAGGCGCCTTCGGGCTACCTCCCCGCCGGGACACTGCTAGCCTCGTCCCGGACCACCAGAAGGAGGAGGAGGACGGGCGGATGGCGGAACGGGAAGACATCGAAGCCTATCTATTGAGAGCCGGGCTCGGTTTCGAAGAGGTCGACGACGGGCTCTGGCTGGTGCGAGACCAGGGCACCGGGGAACGCATCGCGGTGCGCCTCGACCATCCCCTCGTCGTGTTCCGGCTGAAGGTGCTCGAGCTCGCCCAGGTCCGTCGTCGGGAAGAGCTCTTTCAGAAACTCCTCGAGCTGAACGCCGGGGAAATGGTCCACGGCGCCTACGGGATCAGCGACGGGGCGGTCGTGCTGACCTGCGTGCTACGGGCGGGCCACCTCGACTACGAAGAGTTCCAGGGCACGATCGACGACTTCTCCCTCGCGATGACGAATCACTACCCGGTGCTGGCGAGCTACCGGGATGCCGCCTGAGCCCCGCCGAGCCCCAGGAGCAGCACCACCATGGGTTTCTTCAGCCGACTCGCCCAGCTCATCCGCAGCAACCTGAACGATCTGATCAACCGGGCGGAAGACCCGGAGAAGATGCTGAGCCAGGTCATCCTCGAGATGAACCAGCAGCTCGTCGAGGCGAAGAAGCAGGTCGCCGTAGCCATCGCCGACGAGAAGCGGCTCCAGAAGCAGCTTCAGAACGAAAAGAACACCGCGGGGGAATGGGAGCGGAAGGCGATGCTGGCGGTCCGCTCCGGGGACGAGGAGCTCGCCAAGGAAGCCCTCCTTCGGAAGAAGGAACACGACGGGCTCGCGGGCCAGTTCGAAGATCAGTGGCTCAAGCAGAAGGCGGCGGTCGACCAGCTGAAGACGGCGCTTCGTGCCCTCAACCACAAGATCGAAGAGGCGAAGCGGAAGAAGAACGTGCTGATCGCTCGGAAGCGCCGGGCGGAAGCGATGAAGAGCATCCAGGAGACCATGAGCGGTCTCTCGGACACGAGCGCCTTCGACACCTTCGACCGCATGTCGCAGCGGATCGACCAGATCGAGGCGGAGGCGGAGGCCGGGGCCGAGGTGGCCGAAGAGGCGACCGGGGACGTGCTCCGGATGAGGTTCGACAAGCTGGAGGCGACCGCCGGGGCAGACCAGGAGCTCGAAGAGCTGAAGAAGAAGATGGGCCTTGCCCCGGAAGAGGAGGAGGTCTCCGCCGCCCAGCCCGCCGTCGCCGCCCGGGTCGCCGGGGACGACGACGAAGAAGCCCCTCCCTCGGAAGAAGAGCTGGCGGAGCTCGAAGCCGCCCTCGAGGAACTGAAGACCCGGGAGGCCGGGGGCGGCTGAACCCGGCGGCGGGACCATCCGTTGACGCCCCGGAAGGGCGACTTACCCTGCGCCGCCGGAGGACCCGAGGACCATGCCGACCTATGAGTACGGGTGCGAGGCCTGCGGAAAGGGCTGGGAGCTCCAGCAGCGGATCACCGAGGACCCGATCAAGAAGTGCCCCCACTGCGGCAAGATGAAGGCGCGGCGTCTGATCAGCTCCGGCAACTTCATCCTGAAAGGTGGGGGCTGGTACGCCGACCTCTATTCGAAGCCGGCCCCGAGCGGCGACAAGAAGGACAAGACCGCTGACGCCGGAGGCGCGGAAGCGGGCGCCGCCGAGGCCCCGGCAGCGGACAAGGCGGGGGCGGACAAGAAGGCCGGGAAGAGCAAGGGTCGCGCCGACGGCAAGGCCGGCGGCGGCAAGGGCGCTGGCTCCGGCGCCTCGAAGAAGGCCGCCGGCACCTGAAATCACCGTGCAGGCCTCGGCGAGCCCGTAGTCAGAGGGTTCCCGCCAGAGGGATCAGGCCCGGGTCAGGAAACCGATGGCGATGCGCTTGGCGCCGTGACCCGGGAAGGCGACGAGCACCCGGGGTGGGGTCCCCGGGGTGACCTCCTGGACCTTGCCCTCCCCGAAGCGGGCGTGCCGGACCCGGGCCCCCGGGGCGATGTCATCGACCGCGAGGTCGCCCCCCTGAGGGGGCGCCGTGGGTAGGGGCTCCGCCGCGCGGCGCGCGTAGCGGCTCCCCTCGGGCGGCTGCCATTCCGCTTCGTCGCTCTGGAACGCGTGGAGCGAGCGCATCGCCGGCCGGGGGACGGGGTCCGTCCGACCCACCCGGTCGAGGTCGTCCTCCGGAAGCTCGTCGAGAAAGCGGGACGGCTGGTTGACGCGGGGTTGGCCGAAGATGGTTCGCACTACGGTCCAGCTGAGAACCAGCCGTTCCCGCGCCCGGGTGAAGGCCACGTAGGCCAGCCGCCGTTCCTCTTCGAGCTCCTCCGGGTCCTCCGCCGGGTCGACGCCCCGGTAGGGGAACATCTGCTCTTCGAGACCCGTGACCAGCACCAGGGCAAACTCCAGCCCCTTGGCGGCATGGACGGTCATCAGGGTCACGTGCTCTTCCGCGGCATCCCCTTCGTCCGCGTTGGTCTGCAGCGTCACCAGCTCCAAGAAGGACGCGAGGGACGGTTCTTCCGGGGCGTTGGCCTGCCATTCCCGGATGCTCCCCAGGAGCTCCCCGAGGTTCTGGCGCCGGGCATCCGCCTCCGCCGAGTCCTGGTTGGCCAGCCATTCGTCGTAGCCGGTGCGGGCGACGAGCTCCTCCGTCACCTCGAGGACCGGCACGCCCCGGGCCACTTCTTCCCGAAGCCCGGAGATCAGCTCCCGGAAGGCGACCACCTTCTTCTTCGGCGCCGTGGACAGCCGGCCGAGGGTCGCCGGATCCTCCAGAGCGGCCCAGAGACCCCGCCCGCCGGCGGCGGCGGCGTCGGTCAGGCGGTCGATGGTGGTGCGGCCGATGCCCCGGGGAGGCGTGTTGATGATCCGGAGCAAGCTGACGTCGTCGTCCGGATTGTGCAGCACGCGCAGATAGGCGAGCACGTCCTTGACCTCGGCGCGGTCGTAGAAGCGCGTGCCGCCGATGACCCGGTAGGGCTGATCCGCCGCCCGGAGGGCTTCTTCGATGACCCGGGATTGGGCGTGGGTCCGGTAGAAGACGGCGATCTCCGACGGCGGGATGCCCGCCCGCCGAGCCTCTCGAAGCGCCCGCACCACCATGCGGGCCTCCTCCAGGTGGTCTTCGTTCCGGACGACGAGCACCTTCTGCCCGTCCTCGTTGTCGGTCCAGAGCTCCTTCGGCTCCCGGGAGCGGTTTCGGGCGATGACCCCGTTCGCCACCCGGAGGATGCGCTTCGTCGACCGGTAGTTTTGCTCGAGCTTGACGAGGGTGGCCTCGGGGAAGGCTTCTCGGAATCCGAGGATCAATCTCCGGTCCGCGCCTCGCCAGCGGTAGATGCTCTGGTCGTCGTCGCCGACCACGCAGAGATTGCGATGCTCCGAGGCGAGCGCTTTGAGCAGCCGGTACTGGGCCTGATTGGTGTCCTGGAACTCGTCGACGAGCAGGTGCTCGAAACGTCGGGCCAGGTCGTCCCGAAAGGCATCGTCCGCTTCGAGGGCGCGCACGAGGCGGTAGATGAGGTCGCCGAAGTCGAGGGCGCCCGCCGCCTGGAGCCGCGCCTCGTAGAGGCCGTAGAGCCGCTGGATCATCTCGGCGAAATCGCTCGTCGCCGGGAGCTCCTCCGGGGGGATCACCTCCTGCTTCGCCCGGTTGATCTGGCTGCCCACCATCCGCGGGGGATAGCGGCGCTCGTCGATGCGCTCGTCCCGGAGGATGCGGGTCAGGAGCGCCTGCTGGTCCGAGTCGTCATAGATGGTGAAGTCCCGGCGGATACCCACCTGTTCGTGAAAGCGCCGGAGCAGGCGGGCGCAGGTCGCGTGGAAGGTCCCGACCCAGATGCGCCGCCCCGCGTCCCCGGGTAGCAGGCCGTCGAGCCGTTCCCGCATCTCGCCGGCGGCCTTGTTGGTGAAGGTCAGCGCCAGGATCTGCCAGGGGGCGACGCCGAGCTCGTCCACGAGCCAGGCGATCCGATAGGTGATCACCCGGGTCTTGCCGCTTCCGGCACCGGCGAAGACGACCAAGGGTCCCCCGGCGTGGACGACCGCCTCCCGCTGCTGGTCGTTGAGAAGAGCGAGGTCGATCACGGGAACGGGACCCTAACACCCTGCCCGCCGCGGGACCGCCGGCGCAGGGCGGCCCCGGAAGGAGCCCGC
>DAPKRP010000050.1:0-2736 GCA_031800515.1 Polyangiaceae bacterium LLY-WYZ-14_1
CGGACCCACGCCCGGGAAAAGGACTATCTGCCGGTCCGTGGCCTTCCCGCCCTCTGCCGTTCCGTCGCCGATTACACCGCCCGGGCGAGCGGCGTCGACGCCCGTCCGGAAGACGTGCTCATCGGGCCCGGGAGCAAGGAGCTCATGTTTCTGCTCCAGCTGACCTTCTACGGCGACCTGGTGATCCCGACCCCGGCCTGGGTCTCCTACGCCCCCCAGGCGAAGATCATCGGCCGCCAGGTGCGCCTGGTCCCCACCGGTCGGGACGACGGCTGGATGCTGACCCCCCAGGGCCTCGACGACATCTGCCGGGAAGACGTCGGCCGCCCTCGGATCGTGATCCTGAACTATCCCTCGAACCCCGTGGGCCGTACCTACGAGGCCGCGGAGCTCGAAGAGATCGCCCGGGTCGCCCGGAAGCACGGCGTCGTCCTGCTCTCCGACGAGATCTACGCCGAGCTCCACCACAAAGGGCGGCACCTCTCCATCGCCCGCTACTACCCGGAGGGCACCATCGTCTCCTCCGGCCTCAGCAAATGGTGCGGCGCCGGCGGCTGGCGGCTCGGCACCTTCGTCTTCCCCCGCAGCCTCGACTGGCTGCTCGACGGGATGGCCGCGGCGGCGAGCGAGACCTTCACGAGCACCTCCGCCCCCATCCAGCACGCGGCGGTCACCGCCTTCGAAGGAGGGGAAGAGATCGAACGCTATCTCGGGACCTCCCGGCGGGTGCTCCGGGCCATCGGCGACGCCTCCCAGCGGGCGCTGACGGCGGCGGGCATCGTCTGCCTCGAGCCGCAGGGGGGGTTCTATCTCTGGCCGGAGCTCGACGGCATGCGGGAACGGCTCGCCGCCCGGGGCATCGCCGACAGCCCGACGATGGTGGAGCGCCTCCTCGAGGAGACCGGGGTGGCCATCCTCCCGGGGAGCGCCTTCGGGCGTCCGGCGGAAGAGCTCTCCGCCCGGCTCGCCTACGTCGACTTCGACGGAGGCGCCGCCCTCGCCGCAGCCGCCGAGCGCCCGGCGGGGGAGCCCCTCGGGGACGACTTCGTCGCGACCTACGCGGCGCCGGTCCACCAGGCGATCCGGACGATGGTGGACTGGGTGAACGCGGCCTGACCCGCCCTGTCCCGGGTCCGGGGCCGTGGTAGCGTGGGGCCATGACCCAACCCACGGTCATCCTGCGCGCCTGCCCGCGCTACGACCCAGAGGCGATCCGGCGGATCACCCGAGAGGCCATCGACGAGCTCCACCTTCGACCGCAGGGCCGGGGGCTCGTGAAACCGAACGCCGTCGCCGCCGGCGACCTCTTCCCCCACGCCTATACCCGTCCGGAGTTCCTGGAAGGCGTGCTCCGGGGCATCCGGGACCGGGACGCGGGGCTCACCGACCTCGCCCTCGGGGAGCGCTGCGGGATCACCATGCCGACCCGCTACGCCTTCCAGCACGCGGGCTACTACCCGATGCTCGACCGGGTGGGCGTGCGGCCCATCCACTTCGACGAGGTGCCCCAGGTCGAGGTGCCGCTCTACCACCGGGACCGGCTTCGGGACTCGATCTTCACCCCCGCCCCGGTCGCCGCCGCCGACTTCTTCGTCAACTGTCCGAAGTTCAAAGCCCACCCCTGGACCACGGTGACCTTCAGCCTGAAGAGCTACATCGGGATCCAGGACGACCGGCACCGGCTCATCGACCACGACCACGCCCTGAACGCCAAGGTTCGGGACCTCCAGTACGTCGTCCAGCCCCAGCTCATCGCCATCGACGCGATCACCGCCGGGGAAGGCCGGATGCTGACCCCCCTGCCCTTCGACCTCGGGCTCGTCATCCTGGGGAACAACCAGGTCGCCTTCGACGCGGTCTGCTGCCAGATCATCGGCCTCGACCCGATGGAGGTCGAACACATCCGGCTCGCCCACGAAGACGGCTTCGGCCCGGTGCGCCTGGACGAGATCCGCCTGTCCGGAGACGTCGCCCTGGAAGATGCCCAGCGGCGGGCCGAAGGATTCCGAACCGGCCTCATCCGCGTAGAAGACTACTTCGCCGGCACCAACCTCCGGGCCTACGCCGGCCCGCCCCCTGGGGACACCCACGACTACTGCTGGGGGGGCTGCCCCGGGGCGATGGAGGAAGCCATCGAAGTGCTCCGGGTCTTCGACGAATCGACGGACGAACGGATGCCGCCGATCCACCTGGTCTTCGGCGACTACCGGGGCGAGATCGACGCGAAGCCCGGGGAGAAGGTGCTCTTCATCGGCGACTGTGCCCGCTTCGACGGACGCATCGCCGGGCAGCACGTCTCCATCGACTCCCTCTACGTCGACCGCAGCCAGAAGAGCGTCTACGAGGCCAGCCAGGAGGACATCTTCCGAAAGATGCTGAAGGTTCGGGGGGAGATGGGGCGGGCCCGCCACGACGACGTGATGCGCCTCGCCGGCTGCCCGGTCAGCGTCGCCGAACAGGTGCTCGCCCTGGTCTACCTGGGGAAGCTGCCGAACCCCTACCTCGACCCCCGCCACGCCCTGTCCTTCGTCTCCTGCTACCTGTCGTCGAAGACCCGGAACGCCCTCCAGCGGGTCCTCCGGGTTCCCTCCGACGCCCCCGGGCCGGCGCTCCGGGGAGCGGCCCGTCCGGTGCAGAGCCTGCCGCCCCCGGGGGCCGAGGGGCTGCTCGAAGCGCGGCAGACGCGGGGCCTCTCCGGCGGCGGGGGCGGCAGCGCGTCGTCGTCGTCGTCGGCCC
>DAPKRP010000051.1:0-3681 GCA_031800515.1 Polyangiaceae bacterium LLY-WYZ-14_1
TCCAGGCTGACCACGATCCCGAACCGACGACCGATCAACCGAAGGAGAGAGCGATGTCCATGAAAATCCAAGCCGGCGTGTTCTACGAGCAGAATGCTCCGTTCAAGGTCGAGGAGTTGACCCTGGAAGACCCGAAGGACGGCGAGCTTCTGATCAAGATGGCGGCCACCGGTCTGTGCCACTCCGACTACCACATGATCACCGGAGAGTACGGGCCCGTCCACGCTCCGATGGTCGGCGGCCATGAAGGGGCCGGCGTCGTCGAGAAGGTCGGCCCGAACACCAAGGGCTTCGAGCCCGGCGACCATGTCCTGCTGACCTTCCTGCCGACCTGCGGGCAATGCGCCTATTGTTCGATGGGCCAGGGCTACATCTGCGACAACGGCGCGGGCATCCTCGCCGGGCCCCAGCTCGACGGGACCTTCCGGATGCGGACGAATGACGGCAAAGACGCCGGACAGTTCTGCCTTCTGGGCACCTTCGCCAACTACTCCGTGGTCCCCGCCCAGTCCGCGATCAAGATCGACAAGGGCATCGACCTGACCAAGATCTGTCTGATGGGCTGCGCGATCCCGACGGGCTACGGATCGGCCTCGAAGGCAGCGGGCACCCGCGTCGGCGAGACCGTGCTCGTCATCGGCATCGGCGGCATCGGCGCGAACGCCCTTCAGGGAGCCGTCGCCGCCGGCGCCTCCAAGGTGATCGCCGTCGACCCGGTGCCCTTCAAGCGGGAGATCGCCGCCGAGTTCGGCGCGACCCACACCATCGACCCGACCAGCGAAGACGTCCTGGGGAAGGTGATGGAGATCACCTACAACCGGGGCGCCGACCGGGCCGTTCTGACCATCGGTAACCCGACCCCGGACGACCTCGGGCTCGCGGTGAACGCCATCCGCAAGGGCGGGCGGGTCGTCGCGACCAGCGTCTACCACTCCAAGTTCGACACGCTGCCGATCTCGCCGCTGATGTTCACGCTGATGGCGAAGGAGCTGAAGGGGACGCTCTACGGCGATTCCGCCCAGCGGGAAGACGTGCCGCGTTACGTCGAGATGTATAGCCAGGGTAAGCTCAAGGTCGACGAGCTCGTCACCAAGACCTACCAGCTCGGCCAGATCAACGACGCCTACCAGGACATGCTGGACGGCAAGAACGTCCGGGGCGTGATCATCCACGAGCACTGACGGCTCCCCCCGGTCGGGGATGGCGCCGGGTCGCCATCGCGCCGGCTCGGCCTCACAACTGCTTCGACGATGGACATCCGTCGCGTCTACGATGCCGTCCGGGCACGCGTGGTCGGCCGCGAGCGGGAAACCCAGCTCATCCTCGCCGCCCTCGAGGCCGGGCGGGACCTCCTGCTGGAAGGTCCTCCGGGCACCAGCAAGTCGACCATCCTGCGCGCGATCTGCGCGTCCGAGGGCATCTCCTTCCACTTCGTGGAAGGCAACGCCGACCTCACGCCGACGAAGCTCATCGGCCACCACAGCCCCGCCGAGGTCATGCGGGATGGCTACTCCCCGGACAACTTCGTCGAAGGCCCCCTTCCCCGGGCGATGCGGGAAGGGGGCATGCTCTACATCGAAGAGCTCAACCGGGTGCCCGAGGACACCCTGAACACCCTGATCGGCGCGATGGCGGAGCGAGAGCTCGCCGTGCCCCGGGTCGGGATCCTTCGGGCGGAATCCGGGTTCCGGGTGATCTCGGCGATGAACCCCTTCGACAACATCGGGACCGTGCGCCTGTCCGGTGCCCTCACGGACCGGCTCTGCCGGATCCGAACCGGCTACCAGGGCGCGGACGAGGAACGCCTCATCGTCGCGGAGAAGACCGGTCGGGTCGCCGACGACGAGATCGTGGCGGTCGCCGTGGAGGTCGCCCGTCGCTCCCGGGAGCACCCGGACCTCCGGATGGGGGCGTCCATCCGGGCGGCGATCGATTTCGCCCTGGTCGCCTCCCGCATGCGCAGCTTCGCCGATGCCGGAGATGGAGCCTGGGGTGCCGAGGGGGCGGACGAGGCGTTGGTCGCGGCGGCGAAGGTGGCGTTTTCGATCAAGGTCGGCGTCCGGGAGTCCGCCCGCCGCAGCGATGACGAGGTCGTCGAAGAGATCGTCCGGTCCGTGCTGGAAGAGCGGCGGGCCGACGGCCGAGGGGGACGCAGGACGCCGCCCCGGGGGGAGTCCCGCTCCCGCCCAAAAGCTGAGGCGCCGCCTCCCCGGACCCGGGAGCGCGGCCAGAACCACCCGGGTCCAAAGGCCTCATCCGGAGAGGACGCGGCCAGCGTCGACACGGGGGATGGCGCCGGAGGCTCCCCCCGGGCGCCCGCGGACCCCCTGCGCCGGGCGCCCGGTGCCCGCCCGGACCGACCCGCGCCGGACGCCTTCTCCCCGGCTCTGGCCGGGGGCGTCGCCGGGCGGCTGCTCTCCCCGGGAGAGGCCCAGCGGGAGGCGTCCCGGGGGCGTGGCCGGGGCGACCGGCGGTTCCACCGGGTCGCCGCCGAGCACCCGGGGCTCGCCGCCAGGGTCGACGCCCCCGGGGCGGGACCCGACGACCTGCTGAGCGCCGTCGAGGC
This sequence comes from Polyangiaceae bacterium LLY-WYZ-14_1, assembly GCA_031800515.1. Classification (GTDB taxonomy): domain Bacteria; phylum Myxococcota_A; class Polyangia; order Polyangiales; family DAPKRP01; genus DAPKRP01. Next base: position 2,567 of record DAPKRP010000051.1, read on the forward strand.
CGCGGGAGGCGATGTATTCGAGGTCCTGGGCAGTCTGCTCCGGCTGGGGGACCGGCAGGATCTCCGAGCGCTGGCCCGTCGAGTCGCGAACGCCTTGGTGATCGACGAAGCGCGGCGGGACCCGAGCCAGCGGTCGGCCCGGGGTCGACTCGTCTCCCAGCGCTATCGGGAGGGAATGGCCGCGGTGGAGCTCGATCTGGACGCCTCCCTCGGTCGACTCCTGGCGACGCCGTTCCCCCGGGACGAAGACTTCGTGGTCCGAGAGCGACGCCACCATCGCCGTTCCTACGCCCTGATGTTGGACGTCTCGGGCTCGATGGTCGGGGGCCAGATCTTCCACGCCGCCCTGGCGGTCGCCTCCCTCGCCGTGCGGGTCGGTGCCGACGACCCCTTCGCCGTCGTGGCGTTCTGGCGGGATGCGGTCCGACTGAAGGCGCTGGACGAGCGGGTCGACCTCGACCACCTCCTCGAACAACTGTGGAGCCTGTCCGGGGCAGGGCTCACCGACCTGGGCCTGGCGCTCCGCACCGCCCACGAAGAGCTCGCCCGTGCCCGGACGGAAGAGCGCGTCGGCATCCTCTTTTCCGACGGTCTGCACACCGCGGGGGAGCCCCCCGGGCCCCTCGCCGCCGCCTTTTCCACCCTTCACGTCGTAGGCACGGGGGACAGCCCGGAGGCGGAAGCACGCTGCCGCGAGCTCGCCGAGCTGGGGCACGGCCGCTGCGGGTTCGTCCGCCGACCGGAAGACGTCGCCGCCGTGGTCGGCGCGCTCCTGGAGGGCTGACCCGGGCGATCCGTCGAGGCGACGCCCTCGCTTTCCGAGGCGAGGCCCCCGGTCTACCCTGGCGTAACATGGCCCTTTCGTTCCCGAGCCCCGCGGCGCGCCCCGGCCTCTTCCCCCGGCGCGGAACGCCGCTTCTCGGCCTGCTGCTCGTCTCGGCGGTCGTCGGCTGCAGCGATGGGGTCTCGCCGGGCGGCGGCGGCGGCGACGACGACGACGACGACGATGACGTCGCCTCCCCGGACGGCGGACCCGGCTTCGGGGACGACGATGACGGCGAGCCCGGGCCTTCGGGCCTCGACGAACGCCCCGCCAACCCGAGCTGCCTGGCCCC
>DAPKRP010000052.1:0-8299 GCA_031800515.1 Polyangiaceae bacterium LLY-WYZ-14_1
GCCACCCGCGGCGGCAGCGCCCCCCGTTCCCGGAGGACCGCGTCGAGGGGGGGCCCCAGCACCTGCTCCATGATCAGGTAGGGGTTCCGACCGTCGAGGTCGCCGTAGTCGATGACGCGGACGATGCCCGGGTGGGCCAGGCTCGCCAGGGCGTGGGCCTCCCGTTGAAAGCGTTTGACGCTGGTCCGGTCCCGGGTGCGCTCGGCGTAGAGCATCTTGACGGCGACCCGGCGTCCCAACCCGAGCTGTCCCGCCAGGTAGACGAAACCCATCCCACCGACGCCGAGCAGCCGCAGCAGCTCGTAGCGGTCGTCGAGGATCAGCCCGACGAGGGGGTCCCGGTCCTCACGAACGAGCTCGAGGGGGGTCCCGTCGGCGGGACAGAAATCATGGGCCTCCTGCCAGACCCGATGGCATAGGGAGCAACACCGCACGGGGGCTCCCGGAGGGTACGTCGGAGGTCAGCGTGCCTGATAGAGGCTGAGGCTTCCGACGTACAAGAAGCCGATCATGAACAGCACCAGGAAGGGGATGCTGACCCAGCTGCCGGTGAAGATGGCGAGGCCGATGGTGGCGACGAAGTAGATGCCGAAGCCCAGCTCGATCAGGCTGTGGAACGCCCGACCCGCCTTGTAGCGCTTCTTCGCCCAGGCCTCCTGCTTGTCCGTGATGCCGTGCTTCGGGGTACGGATGAACTCGAGGTCGTTGCCGAAGAGGCCTTCGAACACGGCCCGGGCGTTGTTGATCGACAGCCCGATGCCCAGGGCCATCATCATCGGCAGACGTCTCACCGCGTCCTTGATGGAGCCGTAGAGGGCCTTGTGGGTCGCCAGGTAGAAGGCGGTGATGGACCCGCAGGTGCCGAGGAACAAGGGCACGTCCAGGAGCAGCAGCTCGGGCCGGGCGATCTCCCGGCGCAGGAGCATGTTGGGCAGCTGCAGGAGCGCCAGAAGCACCAGGAACACGTAGGCGAAGTTGTTGGTGAGGTGAAATACGCATTCCACCTTCACCCGCAGCGGGATGTCCGCGCGCAGCACGGTCCAGAGCAGCTTCTTGGTGGTCTGGGCGGACCCCTTCGCCCAGCGGAACTGCTGGGTCTTGAAGGAGTTCATCTCGCAGGGGACCTCCGCCGGGGCGATCGCCTCCGGGACGTAGACGAAACGCCAACCCCGAAGCTGTGCCCGGAAGGACAGGTCCATGTCCTCCGTGACCGTGTCGTGCTGCCAGCCTCCGGCGTCGATGATCGCCGCCTTCCGCCAGATGCCGGCGGTCCCGTTGAAGTTGAAGAAGCGCCCGGACCGATTACGGGCGACGTGCTCCACCACGAAGTGGCCGTCGAGCATCATCGACTGGACCCGGGTGAGCATCGAGTAGTCCTGGTTCAGGTGCGCCCAGCGGGCCTGCACCATGCCCACCCGCTCGTCCGTGAAGTGGTGGATCAGCCGCTTCAGGATCGGCGGCGTCGGGACGAAGTCGGCGTCGAAGACGATGAGGAAGTCCCCCCGGGCCACCTTGAGCCCGGCCTCGAGGGCCCCCGCCTTGAAGCCGGTCCGGTCGGTCCGGTGGAGGTAGCGGGCGTCGAAGCCCGCCGCCTGCAGCTCTTCGACCTTCTTCCGGGCGATGCTCTGGGTCTCGTCCGTCGAATCGTCCAGGACCTGGATCTCCAGCCGGTCCTTCGGGTAGTCGAGCTTCGCCACGGCGTCGAGGAGCCGATCGGCGACGTAGAGCTCGTTGAACATGGGGAGCTGGACGGTGACGACGGGCAGCTCCTCGAACTGCTTCTTCGGGACCGGGGCCTGCTTCCGGTGCTTGAAGTACAGCATCAGCAGGTGGGTTCGATGGAACCCGTAGATGCCGAGCATGCCCAGCACCAGAAGGTAGAGACCGATGATGGTGGCCTGAAGGAGGTCCATGGCTCGCTCCTGGGGGCGCCGGGGATCCGACGCGCCGCGGTCGGCGGATGTGCCCGGCCATAGAAGCAAGGTCAAGGTCGGATGTCGTCAGTCGATTGTCGCCTTTTGTATCGGATTGCAACGGCGGGTAAGCCGCGCAAACCATCGACTTCACTAGCTTTTCGGCCCGTGTCGGCCGACCGGTCAGTCGATCCCCCGGCGCATTGAGGCATGGACCGGCGCGCCCGGGGTTCACGGGCTGACGGGCCACCAGGCCGTCGGCAGGCCGGGTCCCCGGGCGAGGGCCGCTGCATCCATCGTCCAGGCCACCGCGACGTGGAGGAAGACGCCGCCCCAGATGGATCGCGTCCGCATCGCCAGGGTGCCGAGGACGATGCCCGCGACGATCGACGAGAGCGCCTCCGGCAGGGGCTTCCCGAGATGGATCATCGCGTAGGGCACCACCATGGGAAAGATGGCCTGACTCCCGAGGGCAGCCCGGGGAAAGGTGAGCCACCAGCCCCGGAAGAAGAACTCCAGACAAAAGAACTGGAACGCGTACATGAGCTCCCAGGCCAGGAGGTCGAACCAGCTCCGGCTGGCCTGCTGGTAGAAGGGGTAGTAGCTGGCGAAGTCCTCCCGGAAGCTCACCCCGATCACCAGGGGGAGGACGGCCAGGTAGAGCCACAGGTAGATCGGCAGGTGTCGGCGCAGCCCCACCATCGATACCCCCTGGTCCCGCACGCGCGCGCCGGACAGCTTGATCACCAGGAGCGGTAGTAGAAAGAAGCCGATGGCCCGCACGCCGGTCCACCAGGCGAACTCGTAGAGCTCGCTCCAGGGGGAGAACCGCAGGGCGAGCTCGAGCCCACCATCCTCTCGAGAATCCGCCACCGCTCGGACCAGCGCTCGCCAGGTGGGCGCGTAGCCGAAGGTCTCCATCCCGAGCAGGAGCGCGGCGCCGACGCAGTAGACGATGGCCGGTCGGCGGTCGTAGCCGAGGGTCTGGATCGCCCCGGGACCGGGGCCTTCCCCCCCGGCGGGCTCCCGGGTCGCCGCGTCCGCCCGCTCCGCGGCGACGTCCCGGTCGATGCGCGCCCAGGCGGTTCGAATCTCCTCTAGGGCGTTGCCGAAGGCCCGAGCCATCCGTCCACCAGCGGGCGTCTGCTAGCTCGCCGCCGGCGGGGGACCGTCCGCCGCCGCGTCCGCCCCCGCCTCCAGTCGATCGAGGGTCCGCTCCCGCCCGAGCACCGCCATCACCTCGTAGAGGCCGGGGCTCCGGGTCCGGCCGGTGAGCGCGACCCGGGCCGGCTGGGCGACTTCCTTCATCGTGCGGCCCTCCGCTTCGAGCCAGGCGCCGACCCGGGCTTCGAGCTCCCCTTCCTGGAAGGGGTCGACCTCCGCGACCAGCTCTCGGAGGGCCCGGAGCACCGGGGCGGTGTCCGGGACCAGGAACTTCCGCCCGGCCTTCGGGTCGAGCTCGGGGGGCTCCCGAAAGTAGAAATCCACCTGCTCCGCGACGTCGGCGAAGGTGCTCGACCGGGGGCGTGCCGCCGGCATCGCGGCGACCAGTCGGGGGTCGTCTCCGGGAACCCCGGGAAGGCCCCGCTTCGCAAGGAAGGGAGCGGTTCCCGCGGCCAGCGCCGGGTCGTCCAGGGAGCGGAGATGCTCCGCCTGGACCGCCTGGAACTTCTTGAGATCGTACTTCGCCCCGGAGCTGCCGACGTGTTCCCAGTCGAAGCGCGCGATGAGCTCGTCCCGGCGGAAGATCTCCTGGTCGCCGTGGGACCATCCCAGCCGGGCCAGGTAGTTCAGCACCCCGTCGGGCAGGTATCCCATCTCGCGATATTCCAGAACGCTGACCGCGGCGTGCCGTTTCGAGAGCTTCTCCCCGTTCGGAGCGAGGATCATCGGCAGATGGGCGAAGGCGGGGGGCTCCCAGCCGAAGGCCCGGTAGAGCAGGATCTGGGCGGGGGTGTTGACCAGGTGGTCATCCCCCCGGGCCACCAACGTGATCCCCATCGTCGCGTCGTCGACCGCCGCGCCGAAGTTGTAGAGAGGCAGGCCGTCCGACCGCAGCAACACGAAGTCCTGTTGCGTGGCGTTCGGGTACTCGATCGGCCCCTTCACCAGGTCCCGCCAGCCCGTCGACCCCGCCTCCGGAGCTCGAAAGCGGATGACGTGGGGGGCGTCCGGGTCCCCGTCCCGTTCCCCATCCCGCCAGGGGGACCGGAACTTGAACTGGGTCTTCGCGCCGCTCTTCCGGTGGGCTTCCCGGGCTTCGGCGATCTCTTCTTTGGTCGCCCAGCAGCGAAAGGCCTTGCCCTCGGCGAGGAGCCGTTCCGCCTGGGCGCGGTAGATCTCCCGTCGCTCCGTCTGCCGGTAGGGGCCTCGATCCCCACCGACCCCCGGGCCTTCGTCCCAATCCAGACCGAGCCAGCGCATCGATTCGAGCACCGCCTCGAGGCTTTCCTCGGTGCTCCGGGCCTGGTCCGTGTCTTCGATGCGCAGGACGAAGCGGCCCCCCTGCTGCCGCGCCCAGAGCCAGTTGAAGAGGGCGGTTCGGGCGCCTCCGAGATGGAGATAGCCCGTCGGCGAGGGAGCGAAGCGAACCCGGGGGGGCGCCGGCGCCGGCGGCGTCGGGCTCGGGGAGCTCGGCGGCGGGTCCTCGGACATGGCCCCCGCCTGCTAGCCGAGTGCCCCGGCGGCGGCAAGCCCGGCACGTGCCGGGTCCGAGCTTCCGGGCGGGGGTACGAGCCCGGCGGTATGGTCCCGGAACCGCGCTACGGGGGCCCGGCCGGGCCTTGACCCGAGCGGTCCCCGGATAGCACAACGCGCTCCGTGCGTGTCCACGACCCGCACCAGACGACCACCCGCTTGAACGACGACCTCCCGGCGACGACCTCGACGGACCGGCTCGACTTCGTCGACGCCGTGCAGTTCGGCGCGTGGGAGGTGCGTCGGTTTCGGCTGGGGAACGGCCTTCGGATCTCCCTACAGCGGGACCGCTCCGCGCCGGTCGTCTCCTACCAGACCTGGTTCCGGGTCGGCTCCCGGCACGAGCAGGTGGGAAAGACCGGGCTCGCTCACCTGTTCGAGCATCTGATGTTCAACGAGACGGCGAACCTGGCCTACGGCGAGTTCGACCGGCTGATCGAGGCCGCCGGCGGCGATGCGAACGCCGCCACCTGGGTCGACTGGACCTACTACCAAGACGCCGTCCCCCGGCGGGAGCTTCCGCTGATCGTGCGCCTCGAGGCGGACCGAATGGCGAACCTGGAGCTTCGGGAGCCGCAGGTCGCCAGCGAGAAGGAGGTCGTCGCCAACGAGCGCCGCTACCGGGTCGAGGACGACGTCGAAGGCTTCGCCAACGAACAGCTCTGGGCCACGGCGTTCCGACGCCACCCCTACCGCTGGCCGACCATCGGATGGATGCGGGACATCGAGGGGTTCACGACGGAGGACTGCCGCGCCTTCTACGGGACCTACTACGCACCGAACAACGCCGACCTGGTCGTCGTCGGCGACTTCAAAGAAGAGGCTCTCCTCGAGATGATCCAGCGCCATTACGGCGCTTTGCCCTCGGCGACGCTGCCCCCGGAGGAGCCCGTGGCGGAGCCCGCCCCCCGCCGGGAACGGGTGGTCACCCTTCGCGGGGAGACGCCCACGGAAAAGCTGCAGCTCGGCTACCGCATCCCCGGCTATGGGGACCCGGACCATGCGGCCCTGACCGTGGTCAACGACCTGTTGTTCGGCGGCCGGAGCGCCCGGGCCTTCCGCGCTTTGGTCCAGGAGCGGGAGCTCGCGACGGAGGTTCGGGGATCCCTGTCCCCGTTTCGCGATCCGGGGCTGCTCGAAGTCTGGGTCGCGCTGCGACCCGGGAGGCGTGGAGACGATGCCCTCGCCGTCCTCGACGACGAGCTCGCCGCGCTGGCGGAGCGGGAGGTCACCGAGGACGAGCTCGCCAAGGCCCGCAACCGCCTCGAGCTCGGCTTCTGGACCGCGATGGAGACGGCGACGGGACGCGCAGAACAGATCGGGTTCTATCAGACGGTGCTCGGAGACGTCGGTCGACTGCAGGAACGCTTCGACCAGCTCCGCACCGTCACCGCCGACGCGGTCCGGAGGGCCGCGGCGAAATACCTGATCCCCCGTCGGCGGACGACCATCCGCGTGGTCCCGGGAGCCAGCGGGTGAGGGACAGCCGCCCCATCGCCTCGCCTCGGCGCCCCCCGGGCCGCCGGCCGGGCGCCGGCCCGGAGCGCCTGGTCACCGAAGAGGGCTTGATCGTCTTCGTCGAGCCGAGTCGCGCCCTTCCGATCGTCGACGTCGAGCTCGTCCTGCGGACGGGCTCGGTGCACGACCCGATCGGCCAGGAAGGTCTCACCCGCCTGACCTGGCGGGTCTTGCGCATGGGGACCCGCAAGCTCCGCCAGGACGGCGTGGAAGACGCGGTCGCCCGCCTGGGCGCCCGCATCGGGATGGAGGTCGCCCCGAGCTACGTCCGGGTCCACGGCACGGTGATCCGACGGCACGTGGAGGACTTCGTCGCCCTGGTCGCCGACCTGGTGCGGAACCCGGCCTTTCGCGCCGCCGACCTCGCCCAGGCGCGGCGGGAGATCCTCGCCGAGCTCGTCTCCGCCCGGGACGACGACGCCTTCCTCGCCGCCGGGCACTTCCGTCGCTACCTCTTCGCCGACCATCCCTACGGCCGCCCCGTCATGGGCACCGAGGCGAGCCTTCGGCGGACCCGGCGGCGGGACGCCCTGGTCGCCCAGCATCAGGCCCACCTGGTGCGGGGCAACCTGCTCCTCGGCTTCGCCGGGGACATCCGCCCGGAAGAAGCGGAGCAGCTCGCACGGCGGCATTTTCACGGTCTGCCGGAGGGCCCCGCTCCCGGAGACGAGGTCCCCGCCCCCCGCCTCGCCCGGGGGCGACGGGTGCTCGTCGTCGACAAGCCCGCGCGAACCCAGGCGCAGATCTACATCGGCACCCTCGGGGGGCGGCACCGGGACCGGGACGCGGTGCCCCTGGTCGTCGGCAACGCCGGCTTCGGCGGTACCTTCACCAGCCGCCTCACCCAGGAGATCCGCGCCAAGCGCGGCTGGTCCTATGGCGCCTACAGCCGCCTCGGCCAGGATCGTCAGCGGGATGCCTGGGCCATGTGGACCTTCCCGGGGATTCGGGACGCGGTGAACTGCGTCCGGCTCCAGCTCGAGCTCCTCGACGCCTGGGTCGACCGGGGATTGAGCCGGAGGGAGCTGTCCTTTGCCAAGAAGGCCTTGGTCAACGGCCACTGCTTCGAGGTCGATACGGCGGCGAAGCGCCTGGATCCGGCGATCGACGAAGAGCTCTTCGGCCTCCGCCGAGGCTTTTTACGCGATTATCCGACCCACGTTCGCGGCGTGACCCTGGATGAGGCGAACGCCGCCGTCGCCCGCCGCATCTCCCGGCGAGACGTCGCCATCGTCCTGGTGGCGAGCGCGGACGACGTCCTCCCCGGTCTCGCCCGGCTACCGGGGGTCCGGACCGTCGAACGCGTCCCCTACGACGCGGAGACGGACGCCCGCCTCCCCGCCTGATCGGCTTCGCGGCGACCGGTCCGTTGTTTTGAGCGACCCTCTCAGGACGCCGGGCCGAACAGCCGGAGGTACAGGGAGGCGCGGATCCAGACCGCGAAGTCCCCCGCCGGGTCCTGGGCGTCCCGCAGCCGGTAGCTCAGCTCGAGGTCCCCGAGGGGCGTTTCCCCGACGCCGGCCAAGGTCGTGCCTAGACCCACCTCGACGGCGACCTCCGGGTCGGGGAAGCGCACCGTGACCTCGCCGAGGACGAAGACCGTGTCGCTCAGCTGAGCGGCCAGGAGGAGGGGGACGATCCCATCGCCCAGGGGTCCGAAGTCGGTTTCCAGAAACACGCCGGAGTCGATGCGCAGCACGTCGCCGCCGTGGACTCGGATCGGGACCCCGAGGAGCAGCCGGAAGCGTTCCGAGGTGACCGGCGCATAGGCCTCCAGGCGAACGGCCAGCTCCGTCGTGCCGCGAAAGAGCCGCAGCATGCCGTAGAGCCCCGGGTCGAGGAGCTCCACGTCGGGGGCGAGGGAGAGGGCGACGGCGCCGCCGGAGGTGCTGGGCCGGAGGAGGCTGGCGCCCACCTCGAAGCGGTCGCTCACCCCGAGGCCGAAGCCGGCCCGGGCCTCCGCCGTGGCGTCGATCCCCCGCCCCTCGTCGGCGGCGCCCACCGCGCCGGCGAGGTCGATGCGAAGGATGCCCGCCGGCAGGGTGAGGGGCCGGAGCACGAAACGCGTCGGAAGCCCGCCCAGGGGGTCGCCGGCCTCGGTCTCTCCGCCCGCCGCCCTGGCTCGTCCCGGCCCCGACCCCAGGCCGCCTCCGTCCTCGGCCCGGGCCGTG
>DAPKRP010000053.1:0-2618 GCA_031800515.1 Polyangiaceae bacterium LLY-WYZ-14_1
AGGTGCCAGGAGGATCCCGTTCCGGAAGTGGCCGCTGGCGAGCCAGAGCCCGTCCGGGCCCGCCGGGCCGACCAGGGGGAGCTCGTCCGGCGTCCCCGGCCGAAAGCTCGCCCAGTGATCGAGGACCGGGGCCTCGGACAGCTTCGGGGCCAGGCGCTGGGCGATCGCCAGGATCTGCGCCAGGCCGCCCAGGGTGACCTCTTTCCGGAAGCCGACCCGCTCCAGGGTCGAGCCGGTGAGCACCCGACCATCCGGCCGGGTGACCACGTAGCCCCCGGCGCCGAAGACCACCCGGGAGAAGACCGGGGGTCGGGTCACCGTCGCCAGCATCTGACCCCGCACCGGGACGATGGTCTCCGGGGGGAGGGCGAGCCCCGGGATCAGACTGGTCCAGCTCCCGGCGGCGACGACGACGTGGTCCGCGTCGAGCCGTTCGCCATCGCCGACGATCACGCCGCGGGCCCGGCCGCTCCCCTGCTTGCCCCGCGCGCCGCCGCCGGCGTCCACCACCACCCGGCGCACGACGGCGCCGGTCCGGAAGCGCACGCCGGCCCGCTCGGCGGCCAGGGCGAGCCCCCGGAGCAACGGGGGCGGTTCGACCTGGGCATCCTCGGGCACCACCAGGGCCGTGGTGACCTCCGGGGAGAGGCTCGGCTCGAGCCGACGGGCCTCGTCCCCGTCCACCCGTTCGACGGCGACCCCCGCAGCCCGAAGGGTGCGTTCCCGGCGGGCGAGGTCGTCCCCTTCGTCCCTGCCGAAGGCCGCCACGAGCACGCCGCATCGACGAAAGCCGACGTCGACCCCGTGCTCGGCCCGGAGCTCCTCGGCCAGGCGGAGATGAAGCTCCCGGCTCTCCAGCCCGAGCCGGAGGGCCGGGCCGCCGTCCGTCGCCTCGTAGCTCGGACCGAGGATGCCGCCGGCGGCCGTGGAGGCCTCGGCTCCTGGCACGCTCCGCTCGAGCACGGTGACGCGCGCCCCCTCCCGCCGCAGGCGGTGGGCGACGGTGCAGCCGAGGACCCCGGCGCCGACGATCACGACGTCGCTGGCCATCACCGGCGACCCTGCGCCTATTCCGCCGGCGCCTCGGTGGAGGAGGCGGCGGGGTCGTCGCTGCTGCCGTCGGCCGCCGCCCCGTCGCCGTCGCCGTCTTCCCCGGAGCCTTCCTTCTCGCCGGAGGGATCGGACGCGTCCTCGGAACGGGCCGCTCCCGGGGGCGGGCTCGTCACGTCCCGGATGCTGACCAGGACCAGCACCCCCAGGAGAAACAGGATCCCGATGGTGTGGACGACCGCTTCGAGCTGTTCGCTCGGCCGGCGCCGGGTCACCACCTCGTAGACGAGAAACATGAGCCGTCCCCCGTCGAGGGCGGGCAGGGGGAGCAGGTTGAAGAACCCGAGGGCCACGCTCAGGACGGCGAGGATCCCGATGAAGGACACCAGGCCCCGCTCCGCCTGCTGGCCGACGATGCGGGCCATCCCCACCGGGCCGGTCATGCCCTCCGTCGTCCCCTGCTGGATCATCCCGGAGATGCCCTCGACCTGCTGCACCGTCTTTTCCCAGGGCCACTTCACCGCCAGGGCGGCTGCCTTCCCGATGGGCTGGGGCACGTAGACGGTGTCCACCTGGGCCGCGACCCCGATGAGACCGACCTCCGGGTTCCGGGGGCTCGGCCGGGGGGTCATGGTGAGCGGGGGCAGGCGCTCGCCGTCCCGCACCACGATGTATTCGGTGGCCTGTCCGGCCCGGGGGGCGGTGACCTCCTTCAGATCCTCGACGTCGTCGATGGGCGTCCCCTGGGCTTCGACGATGACGTCCCCGGGCTCGAGGCCGGCGGCGGCGGCGGCGCTCTCCGGCACGACGCTGTCGACGATCATCTGCCCCGGGTCCTGGGCCTCCGGCCAGGCGAAGAGGGCCGTCCCGAAGACCAGGAGAGAGGCCAGGGCGTAGTTGGCCGCCGGGCCCGCGGCGATGGTCAGGGTCCGGGCGAGGACGCTCTTGTTGTTGAACAACCCCGGGTCGTTCGGGTCCCGGTCGTCGGAGGGGAGCATCCCGTCGATCTGGACGTAGGCCAGAAAGGGGATCGCCCCCACCTGGAAGGTCGTGGGGCTGTCCTTCGGCTTGTACTTCCACAGGGTGGGGCCGAAGCCGATGCTGTAGCGCAGGACCCGCATCCCGAAGGCCCGGGCGACCAGGTAGTGGCCGCTCTCATGGACGATGACCAAGACGGACAGGCCGAGGATGGCGAGGAGGATGTTCAGCGGTCCCATCTAGACGGTCAGCATAGGGCCGCCGCCTCCCCGGGGCACCCGCTCGACCGCGATCGAGGCGTGGCCATACTGTCGCCGATGGGTTGGTCGCGACATCGGCGCTTCCGTCTCCCGAAGCGGCGGGTCCTCGCCGCCGTCGCCGTCGTCCTCGGCGGGCTCTGGCCGGCGGCGGGCTGCGGGCCGGAGGCCCCGTCGGTGCCGGGACCGGCCCGGGCCCGGGCGGACGCCTCGGAGGCCGGCGCCGCCATCAGCCGGGCGGCCGGAGACCGCATCCTCCACGAGCAGCTCCCCAACGTGCGCGGCGACGAGGTCGACCTGATCCTGGGCGCCGACCCGCCGACCCCCCGGGGG
>DAPKRP010000054.1:0-2333 GCA_031800515.1 Polyangiaceae bacterium LLY-WYZ-14_1
GTTCCAGTGGGGGACCGGGCTCGCCCCGGAAGGGAGGGTCCCGGCATGCTCCGGGGGGGCGGACCCGGCGCGGTTCGGCGGGACTTCGGCGCCGGATGCTCCCGGGAGGTCGGCGCCGTGGTCCGCCCCGGCCGCGCCGCCGTCGTGCCAGAGGTCCCCGGCGGCGACGAGCGCCGTCGGCACCCCGTCCGAGGCCAGGCGTTCCGCCGCCGCCACCAGCCGGTCGACCCCGCCGAGGGGCCGACTGGTGCAGCCGCAGGGCTCGAGGTGGCCGTCGACGTCGGTGACGACGAGCAGCCGGGCGTCCGGACGCGAGGTCGGGGCGGCCTCCGGCGGTGTCGATTCATCGCCGCCCCGGCCCCCCGAGCACGAGGCGCCTCCACCGGCGATGCCCGCTGCGGCGAGGAGCGCGCTCGACACCAGCGCCCGGATGGCACGCCCGGCGACGGGCTTGACAGGCATCCCTGAGCTTGTAGCAAGGGCGGTGGTGGCGAGCCACGTCGGTCCTGGGTCCCGTGGGCGCCGCGGCTGGTTCCGGCGGGGCCTCCTCGCCGCGGCGATCTGCGGCCTCTCCGCGGGGGGCGCGTTGACCGCCTGCACCTGCGACGCGGGCCAGGACGCGTCCTCCGACGATCCGAGCGCCGGCGCGGTGCCATCGGCGGAAGACCTGCCGGCGGCCTGCCTGGCCTTCTGCGCCCGGGCCAACCAGTGCGCGACGGAGCAGGGGCGGCCCCTGCCCGAGGGCGCGGCCCCCTGCGAGGCCGCCTGCGACGTCGGCGGCCTCTACCGTCGGGCACCGCCGGAGGTCTGGGCCTGCGCCTCCCGGGACTGCGGTCCGGCCTTCGGCTCCTGCGCGGAGACGGGGCTTCTCCGTTCGATGCGGGCCTCCGAGACGCCCGTCTTCCCGACCTCCTGCATCGGGCTCTGCAATCGGTTGGACTGGTGCGCCGAGCGGATCCGCCGGCCGTCTCCGGCGACGGGGGACTGCGAACGGGCCTGCGGCGCCGGCGGACTCCTGGCGGTGCTGCCCCAGGAGACCATGCGCTGCGCCAACAGCCCTTGCGGCGCCGAGATGGGCCGCTGCCTCGCGGCGGCAGGGGCGCCGGCGGAGGACCTCACCCGGCTTGGAGTCGCGCCGCCCCCGGCCTCTCCGGGGCCGGCGAAGGCGCCTTGACCCCGCCAGGGGGAGCCGCTAGCTTCCGCAGCCTTTCGCGGCCCCCGACCCGTCCGGGCCGCTGCCCGCATCCGGGTCCGCGGTGCCGGCGTTCACGCCGACCCGGGCCTGCGCTCAGACGACGACGGTACGACAGACGGTGGCGACGACCCGCCGTCGAAGGAACGGAAGCAGATGGTCAGAGTTCGGCTTTCCAGGGCCGGCAGCAAAAAGCGCCCCTTTTACCACATCGTGGTGACCGACTCGCAGAAGGCGCGGGACGGGGGCTTCATCGACCGCCTCGGGATCTACGATCCCTCCCGCCCGATCGCCGAAGCCCGGGTGGACCACGAGCGGCTCGGTTTCTGGGTCGGCCGGGGCGCTCAGCCGTCGGAGCGGGTCTCCAAGGTCGTCAAAGAGCACGAGCGCTGGCTGGCCACCCGGGGAGACGAAGCGGAGGGCACCGCGAGCGGCGCCGATGCGAAGCCGGCGAGCCCGGCGCCCGCCGGCCAGGGGGAGGCGGCCGCGTCGTCGGCCGCCGGCGCGGATGCGACCGATGCGACCACCGCCGCCGCCACGCCGGCAGATGACGCCTCCTCGGACGAGGCCCAGGCCGGCGCGTGAGCACCGTCCGTCGGGAAGGGCGGGACGGCGTTCGCCGGGACCGCCGGGACGACGACGAGGACAGGGACGCCCGGGGGCTCGCCGGGGACGACCTCGCCGCGGTGGTCGATGACGGAGACGCCGACGACCGGGACGATGACGACGTCGTCGACGATGAAGACGACTTCGACGACGACGACGACGAAGACTTCGACGACGACCAGGACGACGACGACGGGCACTCCCGGGCGGAGCGGGACGCTCCCGAAGACGAGGTCGAGCGCGTCGAAGAGCTCTTGGCCTACGTCGCCCGGGCACTGGTGGACCATCCCCGGGAGGTCGAAGTGCAGTCGGTGGAAGGGGACAAGACCCTGGTCTTCGAGCTGGTGGTCGCCCAGCGGGACCTGGGGAAGGTCATCGGCCGGGAAGGCCGGACCGCCCGCGCCCTCCGCACCGTGCTGAACGCCTCCGCCTCGCGCCTCGGCAAGCGCGCGATCCTCGAGATCCTGGAGTAAGCCGGCCGGCTCGTGGCGGAATCCGGCAACGGCTCCCGACCGCATCGGTCCCCGGCGAACGG
>DAPKRP010000055.1:0-6587 GCA_031800515.1 Polyangiaceae bacterium LLY-WYZ-14_1
CGCGCCGACGAGCTGCTGGCCGGCTCCGTGGACTTCGTGGTCGATGCCATCGACAACCTGACCGCCAAGGCCCACCTCATCGCTACCTGTCTGCGGCGAGGCCTGCCTCTGGTCTCCTCCATGGGAGCCGCCGCGCGCCTCGACCCGACGCGGATTCGGGTCGCCGACCTCGCCGACACGGAAGTCGATCCCCTCGCCCGATCCCTTCGCAAGCTGCTGCGGCAGCATCACGGGGTCGTGGCGCGCAAGGGGGCACCCGTCGGGGTCTCCGCGGTCTACAGCTTGGAGCCCCCGCTGCCGCCCCTGGTGCCTCACTACGACGAGGGGGTCGGTTTTCGCTGCGTCTGTCCCAGCGGGAAGAACGGGCTCCACGAATGCGATCGACGCAACCGGATCGATGGGAGCGCCGCCTTCGTCACCGGCGCCTTCGGCCTGGCCGCCGCCTCCGTGGTGGTGCGCTCCCTGGTGGGGGACCGGTCCCGAGCCCCTGAACCCAGGGCTGCCTCATCGTCGAATCCGGAGCCAACGGCGGGCGACGCTCCGCCGGGGGCGGGGGCCGGCCGGTGAGGAAGGAGCCCGCCGCCGCCTCCACGCCTCTTTTGGATCCGGCGTTCGTCGCCGACTGCCCGTACGGCCCGGGGGGGCTGCTCCTGGACGCGATCCTGGAGGTCGACCCAGCCGGCAACCGAGTCGTCGGCCGCATGCCGACCCACGCCGAGCTACCCCTGACCCGGGAGCAGCGGGCTCACCCGATCCGCCACCCCCGGCACGTGAGCGGCGGCCTGATGGTCCACATGACCGGGATGATGGGCTTCGCTCACGCCTATTACCTGCTGGGGCTGCGCCACCGGGACGGGTGGATCGGATACGGCGGTCGCATCTACAAGGCGCGCTATCTCAAGCTCGCCCCACCCGGGGAGCCTCTGGTGCTCGAATGTCGGCAGCTGCAGATGCGTCGGGCCGGCGACAAGGTCTTCGCCCGCTACGCGTTTCGGTTCACCCAGGCCAGCGACCCGGTCTACGAGAGCGAGCAGAGCGCGCTTTGGATGAAGGTCGACGACGGTCCGGGTAGCTCGGACCGCGTCCCCGGTCCGTAACATCAGCGGGACGACGGGGCGCCGTCCGCCGCCGGCCCCCCGACCGCCGCCGGGAGCGACTCGGATGGGGACCAGATCCGGGTGAGGACCTCCGCCAGGGACGTCCGGCTGACCGGTTTCGGAAGGAAGTCGGTCATGCCCGCTTCCCGGATCCGGGCCCGATTGTCGGCGGCGGCGTCGGCGGTCAGCGCGATCACCGGGGCATCCCGGCTCGGTCCGCGGCCGGAGCGGAGACGCCGGGTCGCCTCGAACCCGTCCATCACCGGCATGTGGCAGTCCATGAAGATCGCCGCGTAGCCCACCTTGTCGGCGAGCTCGAGGGCCTCGGCGCCGTTGGCGGCCAGGTCGACGTTGACCTCCAGGCGGTCCAGCAGGTGGATGGCGACCCGCTGGTTGACCGGGTTGTCCTCCACGACGAGCACCCGGGGACGGATGCCACCGTCGAGCCAGGCCGGGGGCTCGCACCATGGGGGCCGGTCCGCGGGCCCGCTGCCGCTGCTGCTCGGCGCGGTCCGGGTGCCGGGACCTTCGGCCTCCGGGTCGGAGAGGAGCAGGCACAGCGTCTCGACCAGGGTGGTCGGCCGCACCGGCTTGCTCAGCTGGGCGCGGATGCCCCAACGGGCGGCTTCGTCCGCCTCGATGCCGCCGCCGAGGGAGGTGAGCATCATGAAGATCGGCCGCCGGACCGCCTGTCCCAGGGAGCGCACCAGGTCGAGGCCGGTCTCCTCCGGCATCTGGACGTCGACGATGGCCAGATCGAAGCCGACATCGTCTTGGCGCACGGCTTCCCGGGCCCGGGCGGCGGAGTCCGTCAGGACGACGTCGAGGCCGAGCTGCTCCAGCAGCAGCTCCAAGATGCGCCGGTTGGTGGCGTTGTCGTCGACGACGAGGATCCGACCCGACAGCTGCGCCTCCTGGTCCGGGGAGACGGGAGGCAGCGTGGCGGGCGCCCGCCGGGGGGTCAGGGGAAGGACGACCCAGAAGGTGCTGCCGGCGCCGGGGCGCGAGCGCGCCCCCGCCTCCCCGCCCATCGCCTGGGCGAGGCGTCGCACGATGGCCAGGCCGAGCCCGGTTCCGCCGTGGCGACGGGTGGTCGACGCGTCCGCCTGGCTGAAGGGCTCGAAGAGGTGGGCCAGGCGGTCCGGGTCGACCCCCGGACCGGTATCCGAGACCTCGAAGCGGATGTAGACCGGCGGGCGGCGAGCACCGTTCGGGGCCGCCCCAGCGGCGCCCCCCGCGGTCGGCTGCGCGTCTGCGCCGCCGGCGGTCGCGTCGTCGCCGCCGTCGTCCACGCTCGCCTCCAGCGCCCGGACGACCACCTCCCCCTCGGTGGTGAACTTCACCGCGTTGCCCGCGAGATTCAGCAGGATCTGGCGCAGCCGCCCGACGTCGCCCCGCACCCGGCGGGGCAGGTCCGGGTCGATGGACAGGACCAGCTCCAGCCCTTTCTGCTGAGCTTGGGGCGCCAGCAGGTCCAAGGTATCGGCGAGGGCGGGCTCGAGGTCGAAGTCCACCTCCTCGAGCTGGAGCTTTCCGGCTTCCACCTTCGAGAAGTCGAGCAGGTCGTTCAGGATGGCGAGCAGGGCCTCGGCGGACGCGCGAACCGTGTCGGCGAACTCCCGTTGCTCCCGGTCGAGGCGGGTGTCCAGGAGCAAGCCCGTCATCCCGAGAATCCCGTTCATCGGGGTGCGGATCTCGTGGCTCATCATCGCCAGGAACTCGCTCTTCGCCCGGCTCGCCTCCCGGGCCGCCGCCTCCGCCCGGCGACGGTCGTCGACCTCCTCCCGGAGCTGGGCGTTGGTGGCCCCGAGGCGTTCCTGCATGAGCTGCTGCTCCCGGATGAACAGGGAGATGGCCACGCCGCAGACCACGAGCAGGGTCAGGCGAGAGCCCAGCATCAACATCCCCCAGTCCGTCCCCGAGTCCCGGACGGGCACCGCCAGCCCCGTGGTCTCGAGCGCCCACATGACGGTCAGGGCGAAGGCGGAGGCGGCGGTCCATCCGAACCCCACCTCCAGGCCGACCAGCAGGCTCGACACCAAGGGCAGGAGGACGTACCAGGCGGCGCTCGGCTGGTGGAACCCCCCGGCGTGCCAGACGGCGGCGGTGATCGCGACGAAGAGCACCGCCGAGGCGGCGTGGGCGACGGCGTGACGACGCCCCGTCCTCCAGTGGACCAGGAAGAGTCCGAAGAGGGCGATGCCCTCCCCCAGGATCCAGCCTCCCGTCCCGGACCGGCCGGCGGCCAGGAAGGCGATCGCCAGGGGAATGGTCGCTGCCGGCCCCCCCAGGATGAGGGCATTCAGGGCCCGACCCCGCTGGACCGCGTCCTCCGATGCCCCCGGCGGCACCCCTGCCGAGAGCAGCCGGTCGACCCCGTTCACCGGCCCGACCGAGCCGCTTGGGGACCCGCGCGAGCCCGGTCCGAGCCTAGGGGCAGGGGCGAATGACCGACCGCCGACATGACGATGTCTACGGCCGGGGCGAGGCCTGGTGAATCACGCCTCCGGGGCGGCCCCCCTCGCCGGGGCCCGCGTCGTCGCGGAGGACGCCGGGCTTACTCCACCGCCTCGGGCTGGGCCGCATCCTCCGGCGGGGTGTAGCGCAGCACGGGCTGGCGGGCGGCCTTGGTCTCGTCCAGGCGGCGTAGCCGCGTCCGGTGGGGGGCGGCGTGGACGTAGTCCGGATCCGTCGTGGCCTCCCGACTGATCTCCGCCATCGCTGCGACGAAGTCGTCCAGGGTCTGCTTGGTCTCCGTCTCCGTCGGCTCGACCAGCATCGCCCCCTTGACGATCAGCGGGAAGTAGACCGTCGGCGGGTGGAACCCGTAGTCGATGAGCCGCTTGGCGACGTCCAAGGTGCCGAGGCCGGTCTCCTTCAGGTGACGGTCGCTGATCACCACCTCGTGCATGCAGGTGGTCTGGTAGGGCACGTGCCAGGTCTCACCGAGGGTCACCCGGAGGTAGTTCGCATTCAGGACCGCCAGGTCCGTCGCCTGCCGCAGCCCTTCCGCCCCCATCTCCCGGAGATAGGCGTAGGCCCGAACCATCATCCCGAAGTTCCCGTGGTAGCCCCGTAGCTTGCCGACGGACAGGGGTCGGTCCGCGTCCAGCCGGAAGGTCCCGTCGTCGTTCCGGGCGACCATCGGGACCGGCGCATACGGCTCGAGGACGGCCTTGAAGGCGACCGGCCCGCAACCCGGCCCCCCGCCCCCGTGGGGGGTGGTGAACGTCTTGTGCAGGTTGAACTGCATGACGTCGATCCCGAGGTCGTCGGGGCGGGCGCGCCCCATCAGGGCGTTCAAGTTCGCCCCGTCGCCGTAGACCAACCCCCCCTTGTCGTGGACCATGGCCGCGATCTGGGGGAGGTGGGTCTCGAACAACCCGACGGTGTTCGGGTTGGTCAGCATGATCCCGGCGGTGTCGTCGTCGATCTTCTCGGCGAGGGCCGCCGGGTCGACGATGCCCGAGTCCCCGACCCGGAAGGGCACCGCCTCGAGCCCGTTCAGAGCGCAGGACGCCGGGTTGGTCCCGTGGGCGGAGTCCGGGATGAGCACCTTCTTCGGGGACCGACCCTCCGCCTGGTGGTGCGCCCGGATCATCATCAGGCCGGTGAGCTCGCCCTGGGCGCCGGCGGCGGGGTGCAGCGAGACCCGATCCATCCCGCAGACCTCGGCGAGGCCTTGTTCGAGGCGCCACATGAGCTCGAGGGCACCCTGGGCCGCGTCGTCGGGGGCGTAGGGGTGAAGGCCAGCGAAGCCGGGAAGCCGGGCCGCCCATTCGTTGACCTTCGGGTTGTACTTCATCGTGCAGGAGCCCAGCGGGTACATGCCCCGGTCGATGGCGAAGTTCATCTGGCTGAGCCGGACGAAGTGTCGCACCACCTCCGGCTCCGAGACCTCGGGCAGAGCGGCTGGATCCCGACGGGCGGCGCCGCCGAAGCGGTCCGCCGGGTCGACCTCCGGCACATCGAGGGCGGGCAGGGAAGCGCCGTGGCGGCCGGGGCTACCCATCTCGAACAAGAGCGGCTCGTGCAGGGAAAGATCGGAGGTGGCGCGGGTGGTCATGGCGGTCTGGGTGGTCTAGCAGGATGCGTTTGTTCAGCATCCTCGGTGGTCGCTGCGGCCGGAGGCTTAGTGCCAGAGTCGCGAGTAGCAACGGTGGGGCCGGGTACGCGGGTGCTGACAGAGGGCCGAGGCCCGGGTATGCCTCCCGCCGTGGCCGGCCGACCTCCTCCCCTTCCGACGCTCCGACCCCGCCGCCGTCGCGGCGCCCTCACCCTGAGCGTGACCCTCGCCCTCGCCCTCGCCGGGGTCGCCTGCGGCGGCGGTAATCCCTATGGCTATGCGCGCACCTACCAGCCCCTGGACGCGGAGAAGACCTACTACGGCGAGACCCGCCGGGTGAGCTTCGAAGAAGTCCAGCGGGACCCGGCCAGCTACCAGGGGGTGCCCCTCGGCTGGTTCGGGGTGGTCGAGGACGTCGAGCTCCTGGACCCGGAAAGCGGCCGGGCCTTGGTCGCGATGTCCTTCCGAACCCACCGGGACCGCCACCTCTGCGCCGACCAGCGGGAGAGCTCCTGTCGGGTCACCGTCTCGGAGGCGTCGAGCGGGCCTTTTTCCGCCGTGGTCACCCTGTCTCCCGCGGAACGGGAGGGTGAGCTGCGCGTCTGGCGGGGCTCCCTGCTCAAGGTCTACGGCGAGCCTACCGGGGATTACGACGCCCGCGGCGGCCCGATCCTGGACGCCGATTTCCATCGCCACTGGCCCTACGGCACCTACCGCACGACGGCCTCGGCGGGCTCGATGCGTCGGTAGCGCGATCGGCTTCGCGGCGACCGGAGCGTTATTTTGAGCGACCCTCTCAGCGGGTGCCGTCGGCCTCGTCCAGGTCCCGGAGGCGTCGGCGCACGGTGCGGTTGCGGGGATTGGTCTCCCGAAGCAGCTCGTAGACCTTGCGGGCCGCGTCCGGGTCGCCCTGGGACTCCCGGATCTCTCCCAGCAAGAGCAGCGTGGTGAGATTGTCCCCGTCGGTGGTCAGGGAACGCCGAACCCAGCGCAGGGACTGCTCGTAGTCCTCCATCCGGAAGTAGACCAGGGCGAGCCCCCGGGAGCTCACGCTGCTCTCGGGTCCATAGACGAGGGCCCGGTTATAGGCCCGCTCGGCGATCTCGTAGCGGCCCCGCTTGAGGGCCCGCCAGCCCCGGGACCGGTAGCGCCGGGCCCGCCCCGCCCGTCGACCGGGGCTCATCCTCTCGACGGAATCGGGCACCTCCGGCAGCTCCGCCACGGCGAGGTCGGCGACCAGGGGCGCCAGCCCGGGCGGCGCGTCGTCCGCGAGGTCGGCGGCCACCGCGGCCACCGCCGCCGCGTCCGAGCCGGCGGGGCTCGTCTCGTCGCCGGCGGCCTCCGGGTCGGTGCCGTCGTCGGCCTCGTCCACCGAGCCCGCGGCGTCGTCGTCGTCCGCCTCCAGGGTGGCCTCCCCCGATACC
>DAPKRP010000056.1:0-4801 GCA_031800515.1 Polyangiaceae bacterium LLY-WYZ-14_1
CCACACTCCCGCCGGTGACCGCAGGCCAGGAGGGTGAGGACGGCGTCCCGTCGTCCGGGGGGGCGTCCGTCGCAGCGCTGGTCGAAGAGGCGCGCAACGGCTCCCGCCGCGCCCAGGAGACCCTGTTCCGGCGCTACGCCCGCATGGCCTACGGGCTCGCCCATCGGTTGATGCCGGGGGACCCGGATGCGGAAGACCTGGTGCAGGACGCCTACGTCGAGGCGCTGATCCACCTGGACCGGCTGGAACGGCCGCAGGCCTTCGGCTCCTGGCTCGGGTCCATCGTCGTTCGGACCGCCCACAAACGACTCCGCCGGCGCCGGCTCATGACCCGGGTGGGGCTTCGGCGAAACGAGCCCGTCGACGTCGAACGCTTCCTCTCCGCCTCCGTCCCTCCGGACGTCGCCGCCGAGCTCCGAGCGCTCTACGGCCTGCTCCACGAGCTCCCCCCGGATGCCCGGGTCGCGGTGGTGCTCCGTCGGGTGGAAGGCATGACCATCGCCGAGACCGCCGAGGTGATGGGCATCTCGACGGCGACGGTGAAGCGACGGATCCAGGACGTCGACGCCCTCCTCGCCGCCCGGTTCCCGGACCCCTCGGATACCGGGACCCGCCGGACGGGCCACGTCGCTGGGGCGGGTGCCCCATCGGCTTCCGAGCACGGGGACGACGGGATGGGGGACAGTCAGCCCCCTCGGGAGGCGACGGGATGACCTCAGGAGACCATGTCCAAGGGGGGCGGTCGTCGTCGTCGGGACGCCTCGCCGAGCACCTCGCCCCCAGGGTCTCCCCGGGGACCCTCGACCGGGAATGGGCGGCGATCGAAGGCCGCCTCGACCGGCGGGCCGCCTGGCGACGGCCCTGGGTGCCCCTTGGGGCCGGCGGCCTCGTCGTCGCGGCGGCGGCGGCGCTGCTCCTCTGGCTCGGCGGGTCCGAGGCGCCCGCGCCGTCGCTCCCCGTCGTGGCGTCGGGGGCGCGGATCGCTCCCGCCTCGGACGCGGCGGCCCCCTCGGAGGTGCGGCTCTCGGAAGGCTCCCGCGTCGCGGTCCGCCCGGGCGCCCAGGTCGACGTGGTCCGCGGCTCCCGGGAGCGGGTGCGGCTCGCTCTGCGTCGCGGTCGCGCCGACTTCGCCGTGACCCGGAACCCCCGCCGCCCCTTCGAGGTCGAAGCGGGGCCAGTGCTGGTCACCGTCGTGGGTACCCGCTTCACCGTCATCCGTGGAGACGCGCCGGGGGGCGGGGAATCGGTGAGGGTAGCCGTCCAGGAGGGCCAGGTCCGGGTCCGGCGACCCGATGGCACCGTCGCCCTCCTCGGGGCGGATCAGGTGCTTCGGGTCGACCTGTCCCCGTCCGAGGACATCGGCCCGCCGGAAGCGGCGGCTCCGGAGCCCCTGGCCGACGGCCCGGACGCCCCGGTCGAGGAGCCCGGTCCCAACGTTGGCAACTCGGAGCCCCAGGCGGGGGCTGACGACCAACCCCGCGGCTCGAGGTCCCGGGGGGCCGGGCGGCGGCGCTCCGCCGATGGGGCTGCCGACCGGCTCTTCGCCGAGGCGGGCCGGCTTCGCCAGGGCGGTCGCCCCGCGGAGGCGGTCGCCCGCTACGAGAACCTGGTGCGCCAGCACCCCGAGGATCCCCGGGCGGCCCTGGCCGCCTTCGAGGCGGGGCGGCTCCGCATGGACCGGATGGGCGACGCCGGCGGTGCCGCCCGGGCCTTCCAGCGGGCCCTCGCCCTCGGTGCGCCGGCGGGGGTGCGGGAGGACGCCATGGCTCGCCTCGCCCAGGCCTTCGCCGGGCTGGGCCGGGAGGAACGCTGTCTTCGGGCACGGGCCGCCTACCTCGACGCCTATCCTCGAGGCGTTCACGCCGCCGCCGTTCGACGCCTCACGTGCGAGTAGCCGCCCTTCCCGGGCTCGCCGTTCCGGCCCTCTTCGCGCTGGCGGGCCCCGCCATGGCGGCCGCCGAGCCTCCTACCTGCGGGGAGGGCGGTAGCCCCGTCGTCGCCGTCGACTTCTCCGAGACCTCGTTCTCACCCGCGTTCCAGGAGCGCGTGCTGCGAGACCTTCGGGCCAGTCTGGCCCCCTGGGGCATCGCCGCCTGCCCGGCCGCGGGGTCCGGCGGGCACCGCTCGGCCCCGGGCGACCCGCCGGCGTCGGGGCGGGCCGTCGAGGACCCACGCCGGGCCCCCATCGCTCGGGTCCGGGTGACCGCCGGCGCGGACGACAGGGTCGGGGTCAGCGTCGACGTCGCCGACGCCATCACCCGGAAGCGGGTCGGGCGGGACGTCGACGTGCAGGACCTGCCGGCGGACGGCCAGGCCCTGGCCCTCGCCATCGCCGTCGACGAGCTCCTCCGGGCGAGCTGGGCGGAGCTCGCCTTTCCCCGGGGCAGGAGCCGTCCGGCGTCCGACGCCCCTGCCGAGGTCACTCGGCTCGTCGAGGACGGCCTCGCGGAAGAGCGCGCCCGACGCCCGGTTTCCAACGTCCTCGGGGTCGCCTTCGCCTTCGAACGCTATGGCACCGGCGCCCTCGTGTTCGGCGGGGACGCCTTCCTCCGCCGCTACCTCGGACCCCGGGTCGGGCTCGAGCTCGGCCTCGGCTACCGGATCGGGGACGAGGCGAGCAGCGACCGGGGCGCGATCGATACCCGGGCCTTCGCCCTGGGCGCTCGGCTCCTGGTCCCACTCCTCGACCGGCGTCCCGGGGCGTTCGCCCTCGAGCTGCTCGCCGGGCTCGACGCCCGGGTCGTCACCTTTTCGGGACGAGGCGCCGATGGGGTCGAAGGCGCCGAGCGCACCGGGCTCGCCCTCTTCGGCCGGGCCGGTCTCCGGGCCGGGGTCGGGTTCGGTCGGGTGCTGCGGTTGGAGCTCTCCGGAGGACTGGGCGTCCCCGTCCTGGGACAGAACGCGACCGACGACCGGCAGGTCGTCACCGGCCTGGCCGAGCTCGAGGCCTGGGCCGGCCTCGGGTTCGGATTCGGTCTCGACGGTTGACCCGAGGCGTTCTCGCGGTGGAAGAATCCCCGCGTGGAACGGGTTCGGGTGGTGGTCGTGGGCGGGGGCCCGGCGGGGCTGGCGACGGCGACCTTTCTGCGGCGCCTCCGCCCGGAGCTCGCCGCCGGAGAGGTCGTCGTTCTGGAAAAGGAACGCTACCCCCGGGAAAAGATCTGCGCGGGTGCGATCGGCGGTCGGGCGGAGAAGATCCTGGCCCGCTATGGGGTGGAGGTCTCGTGTCCGGAGGCCCCCTTCGACGGGATCGAGGTCGTCTTCGAAGCCGGGGTCGTTCGGGGACGGGTCCCGGGCTGTGGCCGGGTGGTCCGCCGGATCGAATACGACGCCGCCTGGGCCCGCGCCGCCGAGGACGCCGGGGTCGAGGTGCGGCAGGGCGTCACCGTCCGGACGGTCCGGCGACGGGGCTCCGCCCTCGCGCCGGCGGTCGAGGTCGACACGGACCAGGGCCGCCTGCGGGCGGAGGTCGTCGTCGGCGCGGACGGCGTCGGCAGCGTCGTCCGGGCCGCCCTCGGCGTGCCCCGGGGTCGCCTTCGGGCGCAGGCGGTGGAGGTGGACACCCCCGCGGCCCCCGGCGACCCGCCTCGAGACGTCCTCCGCTTCGACCTCTCGGATCTCCGCTATCCGGGCTACGCCTGGGATTTCCCCACCGTCGTCGCCGGGCGGCCCCTGGTGAGCCGCGGCGTCTACCGGTTGCGGGCCCCCGGGGAACGCGCCCTCGACGCCGGCGCCCTGCTCGACCGGCATCTCGCCGGCGTGGGGATCGACCCCGCGGAGGCCGGGCGTCGTCGGCGCTTCGCCGAGCGGGCCTGGGAACCCCATCGTCCCTACGCCGCCCCGGGGGTGCTCCTGGTGGGAGAGGCGGCGGGGATCGACGGGGCGACGGGGGAGGGGATCGCCCAGGCGATCCAATACGGCGATCTCGCCGCCCGGTACCTCGCGGAGCGTCTCCCCTCCGCCGAGCGCTCGTTCCGGGATTGGCCGGCGCGGGTCGCCCGGTCGACCCTGGGCATCGACCTGCGCCTGCGTCGCGCCCTGCTGGCCGGCCTCTACGGACAGGAGCGGAAAGCGGCGGGGCGGATGGTGGTGGCGGCGCCGAGCCTGCTGCACGTGCTGATGACCAAGTTCGCGGGTCAGCCGCTACCCCTCGGGGAAGCGTTCCGGGCCCTTCCGACCCTCGGCCGCATCGCCCTCCGGACGGGGTTCGACCCGAGCCGGGTCCCGGGCCTCCTCGCCCCCCAGGAGCGACTGGTCGGCTGAACGCGCCGGTCGCGGTTTTCGTTTCCCTGGGAGCCGTCGTAGGCTGGCGGGATGGGCCGTCGTTCTCGCCCCCGTCCTGCCCCCGTTCTTCCGCGGGCCGTCGGGGCGCTTGCAGTCAGCGTTGCCATCGCCGTCCTCGCCCTGGCCGCCGCCCCGGCCGACCTTCATGCCGCGCCGGAGAACGCCCCCGCCGAGCGCCATCCGACGGAACCCGGGGCGCTCCTCGGCCGCCCGGCGCCCCCGATGACCGTCCGGGAGGTCGTCGGGGAGGGACCCGTCGACCCCGCCGCGGCCTCGAGCCGCCGTCGGGCGCGGGTGGTCGCCTTCGTCGCCACCTGGTGCGCCGCCTGTCGCCTGCTGGAGCCCGTCCTAGCCGACCTCGCCACCGACCATCCCCAGGAGGAGCTCGCGGTGGTGGCCTATTCCCACGAGCCCCGCCCGCTCATCGCCCGCCACTACACCTCCCGGGGTCTTCCCTTCCCCGTCGCTCAATGCACCGGGCGCACCGCGCTCCGCTACGCCGCGACCGCCCTCGCCG
>DAPKRP010000057.1:0-3361 GCA_031800515.1 Polyangiaceae bacterium LLY-WYZ-14_1
GCCTGCCGGCCGCGGCCCTGCTGGCCCTGGCCCCCGCCGCCCTGCTCGGCAGCTGCACCGTGGGGGGGAGCGGGAACGCCTCGGTGCTCGGTGGCGTCGAGTCCCTGGTCTTCGCCAAGCGCGCGGTTCGAACCGCCGACGGCTCGGACGACGTCGGCGCCGGCGACCAGACCATCGACTATCGGCGGTACGTCCCGGGCGGCGGGGTCTTCCTGCTCTCCCCGGCGACCCCCGGCGGCACCCTGACGGAGCTGACCGAATCCTTCGAGGGCGTCGACGTCAACGGCCTCGACCTGTCCTTCGACGGGGAAGCGGTGGTCTTCGCCATGCGCCACGCCGACGACGACTACTACCACCTCTGGTACGCGCGCCTGGACGGCACCGTGCTTCGGCAGCTGACCTTCGGCGACTACGATGACGTCAAGCCGATCTTCATCCCCGGGGACCGGATCGCCTTCCTGACCGCCCAGCCCTACACGGACATGGGCACCCGGGCCGACGAATACGAGCACCGGCGGGAGGTCAGCCAGCTCGCGACGATCGGGGTCGACACGGGGGACGCGGACCGTCGGGTGTGCTCCCAGAATCTGAGCCACACGGGGGACCTGTTCCCCATGAGCGATGGTCGGATCGGCTACTCCCGATGGGAGCATCTCGGCCCGGTCAACGACGTGAAGCTGTTCGCCGTCAATCCGGATTGCACCAACATGGTCGCCGTCGCGGGGCAGCACGGCAAACCCGCCAACAGTCTGGTCCACATGCGGGAGGTCGAGACCGGGGTCTACGTCGGCATCGCCACGAGCCGCCGGGGCACCATCCAGGCGGGCTCCCTGGTCCGGGTCGACGCCCGGGCGCCGGAGGGGGCGGCCCTTGGCTTCGACGAGCAGGAGGCGACCTACGAGCTGTTGACCCCCCAGGTACCCCGGGACGAGGCCAGCCCGGCGACGGGGGTCGGCCGCTACCGACGCCCCCATCCCCTTCCGGGGGACGACGACCGGCTCCTGGTCAGCTGGGCCGACGGCGACGTCAACGAGCGGAACGAGCTCGCCGGGACAGCGCCGGGCTTCGGCATCTACCTCTTCGACCCGGACCGGGGGCGCCGGGAGCTGGTCTACGACGACCCGGCGACCTGGGACGTCTACCCCATCCCCGTCGCCCCTCGGGAGGTACCGCCGGTCCGACCGGCCACCGTCGACGGGGCCATCGACTACCGCACCCCGGCGGTGCTCGGCAGCGTCGACATCACCGTGACCAGCCTGAACGAGACGGTCCGCGGCGGAAGTCTGGACGGGGCGAGCCTGGCGGACGCCCTCGAGGCCAGCCGCCGGGTCCGGATCATCGAGGGGTTCTCGTCGGAGATCGGAGCCCTGCGGGAGTTCGGTCTGACCCTGCACGAAGGGGCGGCGATCCTCGCCGAGGTGCCGGTCCAGGCCGACGGCTCCTGGGAGGCCCGGGTCAACCCCTACCTGCCGTACCATCTACAGCCCCTCGACGAGTTCGGCCTGTCGATCCGGAATCAGATGACCTGGATCCAGGCGATGCCCGGCGAGAGCCGGCGCTGCGGGGGCTGCCACGAGCGCCGGAGCGAGGTCGTCGTCCCCCGGAGCGGCCCGACGACCCTGGCCCAGCAGATCGGCCCCGTGGACGCGATGAAGCCGGTGGCGGAGCGGATCGAGATCCCCTGGTTCGGGGCGGCGCCGGAGAGTCGGGGCACCAACCCCCACGCCAACCTCCAGGACCTCTTCGACGCGCGCTGCGTTCAATGCCACGACGGAAGCGCAGGGGAGGAAGATCCGACGCCGGACCCCTTCGCCGGCCGGAGCTATGCGGTCACGGTCCCGGCGGAGGACGGGTCGATGGCGTCGCCGGAGACGCTGCGCATTCCCTATCTCCGGCTGACGGACCAGGTCATCGCCGCCTACTTCGAGGAAGAGGTGGTCAGCTACCCGGTCTCCTACGTGAGCCTGCTCTTCCCGTCGTCGATGATGGATGACGTCGAGATCTCCGGCAGCCTGCCCCCGGAGTGGGTCGTTCCCGGCGAAGCCCGGCGGAGCCGACTGGTGGAAAAGGTCAACGCCCTGTCGGAACGCCCGGAATGCCAGGGCCCCGGGGCGCCGGCGGCGGACTGCTGGGCCTGGTCCACGCCGGCCCATCCGGAGGACGTCGGCGTCTCCCTCACCCGGGAAGAGCGCATGATGATCGTCCGCATGGCGGACCTCGGCGGCCAGTATTGGTCCCGGCGCAACGTCGACGGCGCCAACGTCTGGCGGGAGGCGGGCTATGATGATTGAACATGGACGTTCCCCATCCCACTTTCCGGCGACACAGAGGGAAAAGGGCATCATGGAATCGTGTTTCCCCACCGACCGCTCCCCTGCGCGGAAGCTGCACGCTTTCGTCTTGATGCTCGCCGCCGCGGCGACCCCGGCCTGGGCCGGATCCCGGGCGGCGGCCCAGGAAGGCGACGATTGCGCGACCCACGACCGGAACCGGCAGGAGTGCAGCCCGGGCACGGAGGCGCCGACCCCCGAGGCCCTCGCCCAGGTGATCCGGAGCGGGGTGCCAGCGGCCCTCGAGTCCGCCCTCGAGTACGGGGAACGGGTCGAATGCGCCGAGTGCATGCCCCTCCTCGAGGCGAACCTCCTCGACGCGGCGGATCCGGACGTGCGCCGGATGAGCGCCTGGTGGCTGCGTCGTCGGGGGCTCACCGTCGGTGCGGTGGTCCGGCGCATGCGGCAGGCCCTCGACGGTGACCCGGACCCGGTCCGGCGGGCCCGGGCCGCCCTCGCCCTGGGTGAGCTCATGGCCTCCCGCGCGGTCCCCACCCTGGCGGACGCGGCCGCTGCCGACGTCGAGGCTCCGGTGCGCGCCGCCGCGGTCCGCGCCCTCGGCCGGATGAACCACCCGGATGCCGGGTCGGTGGTATCCGCGGCCCTCGAAGACGCGGACCCGGCGGTGCGTCTCGCCGCCGCCGACCAGGTGCTCGTCCTGAGCTTCTTTCAGGGGGACGACGCCCTCCTCGCGTTGCTGGCGGACGTCGACCCGGTGCTGCGTCGCCGGGGGGCGCGGCTCCTCGCGGACCGGGGCGTGATGGAAGCGGTGCCGCCCCTCGTCGCCCTCCTCGAGGCGGACCCGGAGCCCAGCGTGCGCCAGGCGGCGGCCTGGGCTCTGGGCCGTCTGGGCACGCCGGAGGCGCGAAGCGCCCTCGACGCCCGTTCCCAGGTCGAGAGCCACCCCCGGGTCCGCGACGCCCTCCGGGTCGCCCGGCTCATGCCCGCCCTCTGAGAGGGTCGCTCAAAATAAGGATCGACGTGGGTCCGGCGGTTGTGATCTCCTCGTCGCCATGGGTGTTGTGGAGCAC
>DAPKRP010000058.1:0-3774 GCA_031800515.1 Polyangiaceae bacterium LLY-WYZ-14_1
TTGCTACCTCGGATGAAAAAGGGCCTCGGATGTGGCGCGGTGCGGGAGCAAGACGACCTCGTGCTCCTCGGTTCCCTGGTCCCTCGGGCCGCCGCCTGGCTGCGCCAGGCCGGCGCCCGTTCGGTCATCGAAGCCAACTGACCCCGGACGGCCCACTCGACCTCCGGGGCCCAGCTCGTCGAGCCAAGACCGCCGCGTTCCGGTCGAAGGGTGACCAGCACGTTGGTCTCGAGCTCACCTTCGCGAGCTCCGAGGCCCCGGACGAGATCGAAGCTCAGAGGTTCGGGGAGGTGCGGCTGCACACCGGGAAAGAGCCCGGGTCGGCGCGGATCGCTCTCCCCCGGGTCGACCCGGCCATCTAGGTCGACGTCCTCGTCGCCGTCGGCGACCGAGTCGTCGTCGCTGTCCACGTCGATGGGAGACGTTCGTCGAGGGAGCGGCGACGCGGTGTTGCAAGCTGCAACGTCTCCGCCCCTGGGCCATCGCAGTCTGCAACTACCTCGAGCGCGGCGCGGGGTCGGGTTCGTCGTCTTCTTCGAAGCCCGATTCCAGGTCGTCCAGCGTCGCCGGCGCCTCATCGTCGTCTTCGAAGCCCGATTCCAGGTCGTCCAGCGTTGCCGGCGCCTCGTCGTCGTCTTCGAAGCCCGATTCCAGATCGTCCAGCGTCGCCGGTGCCTCGTCGTCTTCTTCGAAGCCCGACTCCAGATCGTCCAGCGTCGCCGGCCCCTGCTCCCGGTCCCCCGGGGCTGGCTCCGGCGGCTCGTCCGGGCCCGCGCCGTCTCTCCCGGTGGGGCCCTCCCCGCCGATCCGCACCTGCTCCGGCAGCCAGGTCGACAGCCCCGGAACGTAGGTGGTGATCCCCAGGGCGACGAGAAGGATCCCGATGAACGGCAGGCTGGCCCGGTAGAGGGTCGGTAGGGGTCGTTCGAAGCGGAAGCTCGAGATGAACAGGTTCAATCCGACCGGGGGAGTGAGGTAGCCGATCTCCAGGTTCAGCAGAAACACGATCCCCAGGTGATAGGGGTCGATGCCGAAGTGGTCGGCGATGGGCACGATGAGAGGCACGACTACGACGATCGCGCTGAAGATGTCCATCAGCATGCCCACCAGGATCAGGAACACGTTCAACGCCAGCAGGAACCAAAACGGGGAATCGACCCAGGCTTCCATCGCCTCGAGCGCCAGCTGGGGCACCCGGGCCTGAATCAGAAAGGCGGTGAATCCGATCGCGGTGGCCAAGATCGCGAGAATCGCCCCGACCAAGGTGGCTGCCTCGCGGAAGATCCGCGGTAGATCTCCCCCGATGCTCACGTCCTTGTAGATGAAGGTCTCGATGACCAACACGTACAGTGCCGTGACCGCCGCCGCCTCGTGAACCCTCAGGAATCCGCCGTAGAGGGCGACGAGCAGCAACACGGGCAGCATCGCCTCCCACTTCGCGGTCCACAGAGCGCGCCACGCTTCCCTCGCGACGAAGGGCCGTCGGGAGCCCGCCCGTCCCCGGCGGCCGACCAGGACGGCGTAGCCGGAAAGCGCCAGGAGGGTGAGGAGCCCGGGTACCACGCCGGCGAGAAACAGCTTCTCGATGAGAACGATCGCCCCGACGCCGACGCCGCTCGCGACCACGCCGTAGAGGATCAGGGGCAGACTCGGGGGAAAGAGCAGACCCAGGGACCCCCCCGCAGTCACCAGTCCAAGGCTGAAGCGTTCCGGATAGTCGTCGTCGAGCAGAGCCGGGAAGAGCAGGCCACCGATCGCGATGATCGTGATCCCGCTGCCTCCGGTGAAGGTCGTGAAGAAGGCGCTCGCCACCAGACAGACGATGGCCAGCCCCCCCGGCATCCATCCGAGCCAGGCCCGGGACAGCGCCACGAGGCGCTTTGGCGTCCCACTCTCCGCCAGCAGGTAGCCGGCGAAGGTGAACAGCGGGATCGTGACCAGCAAGGGCGACGAGGCGAACTTGTCGCCGAAGACGTCGTTCGCCGCGCCGGTGATCGGGGTGTCCGGGAGCCCGGCGAACAGCATCATGCTGGCCGCCCCGAAGACGGCGAAGAGGGGTACGCCCAGGACGACCAGGGCGGCGAGCACCACGACGACCAGCCCGGTCATGCCCCCGGCGCCCCCGGGGTGGGCGGGGCCACCGCCGCCGTCGCCGCGTCGCCCCGGAGGAGATCGACGGACGAGACCACGCCCCGAAGCAGGAACCGAAGGCCGATCATCAAAAAGCCCAAGGGGGCGACCAGGTAGAGGGCGGGGGTCGGGGTTTCGACGGGCAGCCCCAGGGCGGTGAGGACCCCGCGGACGCCACAGAAGAAGGAAGGCCGGTCGACCCCGGACCCATCGATGACGGATGCCGGCGCGTCGCAGACGTGGATCGGGGATCCGTCCGGACGCAGGACCTCGTAGTCCAGCGTACGCTGGGAGCCGAGGACCAACACCGCCTCGAGAAAGACCTGGGAGAGGACGAGGCACACCGCCCCCGCCGCCAGGAACGCCAAGGCCCGCATGGCGAGACGGGCCCGCGGCGGGGCGAAGCGGGCGACCACGTCGACGGCGATGTGTCGGTTCCCATGGGCGGCCAGGGACGCCCCGAGGAACGCGACCCAGAGGGTGCCGGTCTGGAGAAAGGGATCGATCCAGTCGAGCTCGGCGAGGATCGGATTCGCCCAACCCGCTCCGGCCCCGGTGAGGTTGCGGAGCACCGCCTGCACCGAGGCCGCGACGATCATCCCGAGGAGGACGCTACCCGCGAGGATCGCTTCTCCCCGGGCGACGACCGCGTCGATGCGTCGGAGGGCGGCGCGCATTCCAAGGCCCGCTCAGGGAGATCCGCCGTTGGCGATGCGCTGGACCCGCTGGAGCAAGGAGGCGGGGAACAAGCGGCCGGTCAGACGCTGTCGGGTCTGCTGCGCGGCCCGCTGCCATTCCGCGGCGTGGGGGGTCGTGTCCACCGCCGTGAGGCCCCGCTGCTTGAGCGTGCGGAAAGCCGCCTGGTCGTCCCGCCGGATCTGCGTCTTCAGCGCCGCGTGCGCCCGGTCCGCCGTCTGGGTCAGGATCTGCTGGAGGTTCGGCGGCAGGGCGTCGAACTTCGACTTCTTGATGACCGTCGCGCCGATCAATACGGTGTTGGCGGGCTCGGTCATGTAGCTCAATTTCGTGAACCACTGCAGGTTGAGGACGGCCAGGGCGGACCCGGGCGCTGCATCGACGATTCCACTCTGAAGCCCCGGGTAGACCTCCGGCACCCCGAGGCGCACCGGGTTCGCGCGAATCACCTGATAGAACTCGTTGAAGATCGGGTCGTCCCGCCAGGCCCAGGGCTTCATCGAGCGAAGGTCCGCGGGCTTCCGGACGGGGCTCTGGGAGAAGATGCGGCCCATCCCGACGTCCCCCCAGCCGAGCAGCTTGTAGCCGTTCGACTCGAACTGCTGCTCCCATTCTCCCTCGAGCCGGTCTCGGACCCGGTCGAGCTCCGCGTAGCCGTCGAAGAGGTCCGGGAGCTGGAGGACGAGGACCGGCCGGACGATGAGCCCGAGGCCCGTGGCGGTGATCGCCGCCCCGTCGAGCTGCCCGGCCCGGATCTTGTTCAGCGTGTCCGATTCATCGCCGCTCACCCCTCCGGGGTAGAAGCGCAGCTGGAGCTTGCCCCCGGAGTCCTGTCGCACGGAACCGTTCCAGGCGTTGAAGATCCGCATCCACCGGGAGGCCCGGGGCGCCAGGGTGGCGATGCGAATCGTCGTGGTCGCCTGGGCGTCGGCGAGGCTGATGGCGCCG
>DAPKRP010000059.1:0-2984 GCA_031800515.1 Polyangiaceae bacterium LLY-WYZ-14_1
GACCACGTGCTGGTCGTCGAAGACAGCGCCCTCGACGCCCGGCTGGTGGAATCGTTCCTGCGGCGGACCGACGCGGGGCCCTACGAGGTCACCCGGGCCCGCTCCCTCGAAGAGGCGTCCTCGGCGTTGTTGACGGAGGGCTTCGCCGCGATCCTCCTCGACCTGAACCTGCCGGACGCCCGAGGCCTCGAAGACCTGGAAGGGGTGCGGAAGGCGGCCGGCGGCGTACCGGTGGTCGTCCTGACCGGCTCCGACGACAAGCTCGGTCTCGCCGCCGTTCGGGCGGGGGCGGAGGACTTCCTGCTGAAGGGGCGGCTGTCCCCGGCTCTGCTCGGACGGGTGGTCCGCTACGCCATCGAGCGCGCCGAGTACCGTCGGCGGAGCAGCCACGCCGGGCGCCTCATCGCCGCCGGGCGGCTCGCCGCCACCGTCGCCCACGAGGTCAACAACCCCGCCGCCTTCGTCGTCGCCAACCAGCACACGATGAAGGAGGTGCTCGAGGCCCTGCGGGGCTCCCTGAGGGATCGGCCGGATGCGATCGCCCGCCTGGACGAGGTGCTGACCCTCCTGGCGGACAACATCGTCGGGCTCGAACGGATCCAATCGATCGTCAAGAGCCTGAAGGGGTTCACCCAGCCAAGCCGCGGCGCCATCGGACGGGTCGACCTACCGGAGGTGGTCCGGGAGACCTGCCGGCTCGTCGAAAACCAGATCCGCTACCTCGCCAAGCTGGAGCTCCGATTCGAGGAAGAGGTCCCGCCGATCGCGGGCGACCGCACCCGCCTCGCCCAGCTCATCACCAACCTGGTGACCAACGCCGCCCACGCCATCGACCATCCCGCGAAGGAAGACGACCTGGTCAAGGTCTTCGTCGGGGCCAAAGGGGACGAGGTGCTGCTCCGGGTCGAAGACACCGGGCGGGGGATCCCGGAGCACCTCCGGGACCGGATCTTCGAGCCGTTCTTCACCACCCGGGAACGTTCCGGTGGGACCGGCCTCGGTCTCGCCCTGACCGCCGAGATCGTCCGCCAGCACCGAGGGGTCATCCGGCATTGGGACCGGAGCCCCCGGGGGACCGTGATGGAGGTCCGCCTGCCGAAAGCGACGGGGCTGGTCTCGGACCATGACCCGGGGGAGGCCGGGAGCCGTCGGCCGGCGGAGGACCGACGCGCCCGGGTCCTGCTCATCGATGACGAGGTCCACCTGCTTCGGGCTCTTCGCCGGGCGCTACAGCCCCACGAGGTGACCACCGTCCCCGGGGGCGCCGAGGCGCTCGCTCTTCTCGCCGAGCGCCAGGACTTCGACCTGGTCCTCTGCGATCTCATGATGCCCCAGGTCGACGGCGCCGCCGTCCACCAGTACCTCCAGGAGCAGGCCCCGGAGCTCCTCGACCGGCTCGTCTTCGTCTCCGGCGGCGCCTTCACCACGAAGGTCCAGCGCTTCCTCGCCCACGTCGGCCGCCCCGTCATCGACAAGCCCGTCGACGTCCCCACCCTTCGCCGCCTGGCGGTCAGCGCCGTCCACCGGCGCCTCAGCCTCCCCGCCAGCGCCCCCTCCGGGTAGAGGTACTGGACGACTACGCGGCGCATCGACCACCGGGGCGCGGCTATGCGCGATCCGTCGTCGGCAGGTCGTCCAGGGTAAGGACCAGCCGGCGGAGCCCGCTGCCCTGGATGGGCGGCGAACGGTGCCAGACGGTGGGCCGCGTCCGGGCCGGGTCGCCGCGGAAGGCGAGGCCGACCAGCGCAAGCGCGTCTCCCGGGCTGCACCGCGCCCCCGCCTTGGGCGTCCAGTCCGCGGCGCCAGCCGGCGGCTTTTCCACGGTCCACTCGGTGCCCGGGCCCGCGTAGGTCACGATCGTTCGGAGGCGGATCCAGTCGCAGTGGTATTTGCTGCACGCGTCGGTATCGACCGTGCGGA
Organism: Polyangiaceae bacterium LLY-WYZ-14_1; assembly: GCA_031800515.1. GTDB lineage: Bacteria > Myxococcota_A > Polyangia > Polyangiales > DAPKRP01 > DAPKRP01. The sequence goes on from DAPKRP010000059.1 coordinate 1,921, forward strand.
GGGCGACTCGGAGCGTTCGGGTCTTGAGCTGTCGCGCCACCCAGGGAACCAGGAGGGCGAGATCCGTTTCGAGCCGGGATCGGGCCGGCCCCGAAGGCGCCGACTCGACGAGCTCGCGCCAGGCCGGGTGGGGACCGTCGGCCGCCGTCACCGTGACGCGACTGACCGCCGGTCCTCCCGCCCAGGCGGCGAAAGCGTCCCCTTCCGCCTGGTCGAGGGGACGAATCCATCGTGCCGCGCCGACCCCCGGTTCCGCGATCCGATCGAGCACAGCGGGATCGGCGGCAGAGACCACGGGCTGGGCACCGCAGACGCGACGCCACCAGCTCACGATGACGGTTCGTCTCGTGCGGGACGGGGAGGCACCGTCTCGGACGGGGGCCGAACGAAGAGGCCCGTGCACAGCACGATCTGCCCCTCCTCGTCCACGCTGAGCTCGACCCGTGGGAGCAGGTCGCGGACCCGTTCCACCAGGCGGTGGACGGTGACGATCGATTCATTCATGGCCACCCCCGGTCTCCGTGGTGGCCGCGCTCGAAGCCCTCGACGTCCGTCTTTCCTGACCGCTGCTGCGCAACATCGCCTCCAAAGACGCGGGTGTGTCGCGTCCACCAGGAAGAGTCATGTCCGACCCCTCGCCTTGATGCAACATAGTTGCAGGTGCGAATCGGATGCAGAAGGCGCCGCACCCCATCGGGCCCAAGGGCACTGGACCGTCCACCCCTCGTGGTGGGGCGCAGCACGTCCCCGCCCCTGCGGGCCTTCGCGATCAGCCGTAGTTGCGGACGACGAGCTCGGTGACGGGGCCGCGGCGGGTCCGGTCGCTGTTGATGGCCCGGGGGGCGGCGACGAGGTCGAGGCGGTAGCCGCGATAGAGGTCGCGGATGAAGGGGGTGTCGCTGTTGGAGAGCATCAGGCGACAGCCCCGGCGGTCGAGGGCGCGGAAGACGTCCCGCAGCCGGGTTTGGTCGGCCGGTCCGAAGCCGCCGGCGGCGTAGTCGGTGAAGCGGGAGGTCTCGCTCACCGGGTGGTAGGGCGGGTCGAAGTAGACGAAGTCTCCGGGC
>DAPKRP010000060.1:0-6651 GCA_031800515.1 Polyangiaceae bacterium LLY-WYZ-14_1
GGTGTCACCGGAAGTGCCGGAAATTGGACCGTTTTCCCGGGCAGACGAAAGCCTCGGGCATGCTCAACGCCTCCGCACCGCCTCGACGGCCGGGACCTGCTCACGGACCGGCCGTCCGACCCACCCGGACTCCCCCGCGCCCCGGGGCGTTGCTCGGGGTCGCTCTCGGCCTCCTGGCCGGGTGTACCCCCCGAACCGACCCCCGGCTGGCGACCCCGGAGGGCACCCTGGAGACCCTGCTCTCCGCCTACGCCCTGGACGACCTACCCCAGGCGGAGATCCGGCGTCGGCTGGCGAGCGGCCGTCGTCTGTCCCTTCGGGATCCGGAGGCCTGGCGGATCTGTTTCGACGACCTGCGCACCCCGCAGGACGAAGGGGTGGCCGGATTCGTCCTCGGGGCGGTCGCCACCCACAAGGACGTGCTGCGTTTCGAAGGAGGGCAGGACCGGACGTTGGTCCGATCCCTGGGCGATGCCGCGTCGGACCGGGTCATCGTGCTTCGTCGCCGGCCTTCGGGCTGGAAGATCGTTCTGCGGGAGAGCGTCCCCCGGGAAGTTCGGCGGAGCCTCTACGCCGAGTACGCGCGCATCGCCGCCCGGACCCCCTGACGCGTCCACCGTCGCTCAATCGGCCCCGATGGGCTCGGCGTCGCCGACGGTCATCCGGATCACCGGGGCCACGTCCATCGGACCCGGCAGCGGGCCCCGGCGCAGCACGGCGTCGAGCGCCCGGAGCTCCCGGGTCTCGGGAGCGAGGGCCAGCCCGGCGGCGACCGCCCGCCGCGCCTGCTCCGTCATGCCCTGCCCGACGTAGAACAGGGCGTCCATGTAGTGCCGCCAGAGCAGCCGGGAGCGGGTCTCCGGGTTGGTGAAGGCGCTCTCCCCAAGCCGGCGATAGAGGGCGCGATAGGTCGCCGCGGCCTGGACGGCCCCGGCCTGACGATCCTCGTCGAGGGCCAGGTCGGAGAGCACCCGGTGAAACAACCCCCGGGGCGCCAGCGTCGGGTAGAGGGTCTGGGGCACCCTAACGTCGAGCTCGAGGAGGACGGGCCGGGCCCCGGCGAGGCCCTGGAGCTCGGCGAGCTCGAGCTGGCCGTCGAGGAGCGCGTGGCGCAGCAACCCGGCCAGGGCGGGCTCCTGCGCCACCAGACCGGCGGCCATGCCCGGGTAGGTCAGGAATGGCATCGGCACGACGACCAGGTCCGCCCGGGCGCCCTCGACGACCTGGGTCTGCCAGAGCTCGAAGACCGTGCTCGGGTCGTGGGCGATCACCACGGCGCGGCGGGGGAGGGTCCGGACCCGGGCCTCGGCGAAGGCGTCGGGGGCGGTGAAGTCGGTCAACCGGGCTCGGCCCCGGGCCCGGGCGAGCTGCCAGGGACCCAGCCCGAGGGCGAGGGCGGCGAGCAGGGCGGCCAGCAACGGGCGGCCTGCCCGGGTGCGGGGGACGAAGGCGAGGAGCTGGGCCACGAGGCAGCCGGCGAGGACCGCTGCCGCGGCGAAGGCGGGCATCAGGTAGCCCCAGGCGTCGGGGTTCGAGCGGACGAAGCCGAGCCAGGCCCGGGCGGCGACGTGCACCCCGAAGACCAAGCCCCAGAGCACGCCGAGGGGCCGGGTCTCCGGCCGGCGGAGCAGCACGTACAACCCGGCGACGGCGGCGAGGACGGTGAGGGGATGGAGCAGCTCGACGAGCTGGACCGCCACGTCGGCGACGCGCTCCCAGAGAGGCTGGGGAACGCCCGTCCCCGCGTTCCCCTGAAACGCCTGGGCGCTCACCACCCACCAGATCCGCTCCAGGGTCTCCGGGTCTCCGAGGTTCGGCACCGGGTCCCGGTGGGCGCGGAGCGGGAGATAAACGTAGGTGGACAGCCCGAGGGCCCCCGCCGCCACCCCCGGACCGAGGGCGCCCGGCCCCCGCTCCCGCACCAGCCGCGCGGCGGTCGGCGCCAGGGCGGGGAACACCAAAAGCGCCAGGAAGTGGTGATTGGCCAGGGCGAGCCCCAGGGCCAGGGCGGCCAGCCAGACCGGACGCGGGTCGGCGGACTCCGGGGGGCAGCGCTCGAAGGCGACCAGCCGCTCGAGGGCGAAGAGCACCAACATCGCCTGCAGGGCGTAGACCTCCGGGCGCACCCCTTGAAACCACCAGCCGGCGGACAGGGCGGCGAGCCAGGTGAAACCGACCGCCAGGGGACGGAGGACGACGTCCGGCCCGCCGGGCCAGACGGCGGACAGGGTCTGGCGGAGCGCGCGCTCGAGGCTCACGGCGGCGAGGGCGCCGGCGAGGGCCGCCGCGACGGCGTAGCGGAAGGGCCAGGGCCCGATGGGCAGGAGCCCGACCAGGGCGGCGTAGAGGGCCGCGAGGGGATGCCCCGGGGGGTGGCTGACACCGAGGTCGACGCCGGCGGCGACGAACTCGCCGGCGTCGAGCCAATAGCCGTAGCCCGAGGCGGCGGCGACCGAGGCCACGAAGGGAAGGCCCCCGGCGAGGAGGGAGGACCAGGCTCCCGCTCCCGGCCAGCGCGCGGGGAGGGCGTCCGCCGGGGGCGTCGACCGCTCGCTCATCCCGGCGGGAGCCTTTCAGCTTCCCCCGAAAAAGGGAAGCGCGGGGGGGCGCGGCGTCCGGGGCGCTCGGGGGGCAGCTTCCCCCGGCCGGCGGTCAGGGCGAGGGCCACCCCGGCGACGACCAGAGACGCCCCGAGGAGCGTCGTCCCGGTCGGGCGTTCGTCGAGCCACCACCAGGCGAGGAGGGAGGCTCCGACGGGCTCTCCCAGGGTGGCGATGCCGACCACCGTGGGTGAGGTGGCGCGCAGGCACCAGGTGAGAAGCCCATGTCCGACGAGCTGGGGCAGAAGGGCCGCGAGCACCAGGAACGCGAGGGCCTCCCCGGAAGGCGGAAGGGGCGGGGCGCCGGAAGCCGCGGCGGACCCGAGGAGCAGCACCGCACCGGCCCCCGTCGCGACGCCCTGGAAGCCCATCACGCTCATCCCCGGGACCCGCAGGGTCGCCTCCCGGGCCACGTACAGATAGAGGGCCATCGCCATCGCTCCCACCAGGGCGAGGGCGTCGCCGAGGAGCGCCCCCTCGGTCTCGACGTCCGCCCCGCCGAGGACCGCCACCCCGGCTGCCCCGAGCCCGAGGGCGCCCCAGACGCGGCGGGTCGGCCGGTCCCGGCCCGTCCCGAGGGAGGCCAGAGCCAGCACCAGGGGCGTCGTCGTCACCAGGGTCACCGAAGCGGTGACGCTGGTGAGGGTCAGCGAGGCGACCCAGGCCCCGAAATGCACCGCGTAGGCGAGCCCGGCGAGGGCCCCGTAGCGAAAGACGGCGGCGTTCCTCCGCCGCGCCAGCGCGATGGACCAGGGAGCGAGGAGCGCCCCGGCGACCAGCAGTCGGACGCCGGCGGCGACCAGCGGCGGGGTGGGCGCGGCGAGCCGGAACAGAATGGCGGCGAAGGAGATGGCTGCCACCCCCAGCAAGAGCGCCCCCGGGACCCCGCGGGTCATCCGGGCGATCCGCCCTCCGCGACGACCTGGGGGGGCACGGCGGGTCAGCTCTTGGCGGGTTTGGCGACCTGGATGTGGAGGTCGGCGAGCTGGTGCGGGTCGACCTCGCTGGGTGCTCCGGTCATCAGGTCGTTGGCGCGTTGCGTCTTGGGGAAGGCGATGACGTCGCGGATCGACTCCGTCTCCGCCGCCAGCATCGCCACCCGGTCCATGCCGAAGGCGATGCCTCCGTGGGGGGGCGCCCCGTACTGCAGGGCGTCGAGGAGGAAGCCGAACTGCTCCCGAGCGCTCTCCTCCGAGAGCCCGATCACCTGGAAGATGCGTCGCTGGACGTCCTGGTCGTGGCAGCGGATCGACCCGCCGGCGATCTCGAAGCCGTTCAGGACGAGGTCGTAGCGGTAGCAGAGGACCTTCCCCGGGTCCCCCTCGAGCTGGTCCAGGTGCTCGTCCCGGGGCCGGGTGAACACGTGGTGGGCCGCCGCCCAGCTGCCATCGTCGTTCTCTTCGAAGAGCGGCGGGTTCACCACCCAGAGAAAGTTCCAGTCGCCGCCGCTGCCGACCTCCGGGACGAGCCCGAGCTTGCGTCCGAGGTGGAGCCGCAGGTTCGCCATCACCGTGTGGACCTGGTGGGTCTTGCCGAACTGGAAGAGCAGGAGGTCTCCGGGCTCGGCGCCGAGGGCGTCGTTGACGGCGTTCCGGAAGACGTCCGTCACGCTCTTCGCCAGGGGCGTCTGGGTCCAGCCGGTCCCGTCGTCGGCGATCCGGGCCCGGGCGAGGCCCCGGGCGCCCATGCCCTTCACCAGGGCTTCGAGCTTGTCCGCTTCGGTGCGGGAGAGGTTGGCCGACGCGGGGACCCGCATCGCCTTCACGATCTCCGCGGGCAGGTCCCGGCGATAGGTCCCGTCGGAGAACTTCGCCGCGATCGGCGCGAGCATCCCGAGCCCACCCCCGTCGTGCTCGACCACCAGGTCGGTCAGGTCGACATGCTCGAGCTCGAAGCGGAGGTCCGGCTTGTCGTTGCCGAATCGACGCATCGACTCCTCGAAATCGAGACGGGGGAACGTGCCGTCGGGGTAGCGCTCCCGCAGATCGACGCCGAGGGCGTCTCGCCAGAGTCGGAAGACCAGGCCTTCCATCGTCGCGAAGAGCTCGTCCTGGTCGACGAAGCTCATCTCGACGTCGATCTGGGTGAACTCCGGCTGCCGGTCGATCCGGAGGTCCTCATCCCGGAAGCACCGGGTGATCTGAAAGTAGCGGTCGAAGCCCCCGACCATGAGGAGTTGCTTGTAGAGCTGGGGGCTTTCCGCCAGGGCGTAGAAGGACCCGGGGTAGAGCCGGGAGGGCACCAGGAAGTTCCGGGCACCTCCGGGGGTGTATCGAACGATGAACGGGGTCTCGACCTCGGTGAAGCCCTGCTCCGCCAGGTAGCCGCGGGCCGCCGTGTTCATTCGGCTCCGGGTCCGAAGGTTCCGCTGCAGCTTCGGCCGTCGGAGGTCCAGGTACCGATACTCGAGGCGTTTGTCCTCGTTGGTGGCGACCTCGTCTTCGATCTCGAAGGGAGGGGTCTTCGCCCGGTTGAAGACGGTGGCTTCCTGGACGATCACCTCGACGTCCCCGGTCGCCATCCGGTCGTTGCGCATCTCCCCCCGATCCCGGACGGTCCCGCGGACCCCGAGCACCCATTCGGGTCGCGCCTGATCGCCGGTGGGAAAGGGGTCGGCGGCGATGGCCGGGTCGAAGACGATCTGGGTCAGACCGTCCCGGTCCCGGAGGTCGATGAAGATGCAGCCCCCGTGGTCACGGCGGCTCTGCACCCAGCCGAAGAGCACCACATCCGCGCCGACGTCGTCGATGCGGAGGGCTCCGCAGGAATGGGTTCGTTTGAGCTCGTCGATGAAGCGCGCCACGTCGTCGCCGCCTTGTTTCTGACCCCGCCGTCCGGCCCGGGCTAGCCCCAACCCCCGGAAGGGTCAAGGATGGGGCCGGCGGCACGCCGGACGGTCCCCGGGCGACGCTTCATGTCTGGGACCGCCAGCCGTTTGAGCCCCCGGGCCGCTCCCGGCCGACCCGAGGGTGCGGTCACCGTTGCGATCCGGTCGCGACGGAGGCGATGATGACGCCGGGTGCGAGCGCGCGTCCCGGATGCGTGCGTTGGGGTCAGGACGACGACGACGATGGCGGCGAATCAGACGATCAGTTGCCCGGTCTGCGGGTTCGAGAACCCGAAGGAAGCCTCCCGCTGCGCCTCCTGCGGGGCGCGTCTCGAGAGTCTCCTCGGGACCGAGCTCACGGAAGAGGAGCGCCGGGCCCGGCGAAACCAGCAGGAAGGCTTCGAATGGCGTTGGGTCGGGGTGGCCTTCGGTATCTACCTGGCCATGCAGACCGTCATGCTGGCGATCCTGCCCATCGTGCTTCCCATGTACGACCCGCAGGGGACCGCGGGGCTCGGGATCTCGGTGGTGGTCTGGTTCGTCGGCGGCGCCCTGGTCGGCCTGATCTCTCCAGGGCGGACTTTTTTCGAGCCGGCGGTCGGGGCGCTCATCGCGGTGATCCCCACCGTGGCCTGGCTGGTTCACATCGACGTGCTCTATGACGTGCCCCTGATCTTCTACGTCGTGGGCGGCCTCATCGGGGTGATGATGACCCTCTTCGGCGCCTTCATCGGCGAGCGGGGCCAGATGATGATCCGGGGCGAGTGAGTCTCCCGGCGCCGGGCTGCTACGAGAGCAGGCCCCGAGGTCAGAGCCGGTAGCGGAGCACGAAGGCCGGGGTCAGGACGGCGCCACGGCGGTCGCCGAGGCGGGTCCACCACCACTCGTGCCCGGCGGCCAGCTCGAAGAGCACGTGAAGGTTTCGGAACCCCCATCCGAACCCCAGGACGAGCTCGCTCCGGAAGCTCCGGCCGTCCAGCGGCACCTTGAGGGGCCCCGGGCCCGTGCTGTCCTCCGGACGGGGGACGTCGACCCGGACCGCCTCCGCGCCCAGCCGGAACCCGGCCCAGGCTTCTCCCAGCCCGGTCACGTCCGCGGCGACCAGGAGGGGAAGCTCGCCTCCGAAACGCACCCCGGTGCCCGGCTCGAAGGGCGTGTCGTCCCCGTCGTTCGCGGCCCCAAGGCGCCCCCCGGCGCCGAGGAGCACGACCACCCGGGTGAGGC
>DAPKRP010000061.1:0-3941 GCA_031800515.1 Polyangiaceae bacterium LLY-WYZ-14_1
GAATGGACACCTCGACGGTTCCAGCCCCTAAAACGAAACCCCGCCCGAGGCCACAACCTCAAGCGGGGCTTTGCGTTCCACCAGTGGGCGCTGACGGATTCGAACCGCCGACCCCCTGCTTGTAAGGCAGGTACAGGCGGGGTCGATTCATGACGTTATCGCTAGACCCGGACCCGGGCTCCGACCGCACCGTTGTTGAGGTTTCGACCCCTTTCCCTGTCCCGCTCTGTCCGATACTGTTCGGGACGATCCGAGCGGATCTCACGCGAGATCGGCGACTCAATTGGCTACCCGGGGGCGAACATGGCGGTCTTGAAGAATCACGCGAGGGCGATCGAGCGGGTCCGCTTCTCCGGCGAGGGGCGGAAGGACGTCCACACCGTCGACGGGGTATCGAACCTCCGTCTGATCGTGACCTCGACTGGCGCGAAGAGTTGGCACTGGAGGTACACGACGCCGGAGGGCAAGCGGCGGCGCGTGAAGGTCGGCGACTACCCCCGGATGAGTCTCGCCGACGCCCGCGCTCGGATCGTGGAGCTCGAGCAGGAGAAGCGGGCGACCGGGACGGACCCTCTTGCAGGCCCGCTCGCTGCTGACGGTACGGGGGGAGGCCCGAACACCCTCCGGGCGCTCTTCGCGGCCTTCCTGACGTGGATGGAGGCCGAGGTCGAGGCCGGGCGACTCTCCGCCCGGACGCTTCAAGGCCGGCGGCGGATCCTCGAAGGCGACGAGCTCGCGCCCCTCCGGTCTATGGCCCCCGGGGAGGTCCGCCCCGAGAACGTGGCCCGGGTCCTCGACGCTTGGGAGGGCCGGGGAGCTCTCGTCGCGATGAACCGGGCTCAGAACGCGATCTCGGCGGCCTTCGCCTGGGCGAGCCGTCGCCGCCTCTTCGGCGTGGTCGGCAACCCCGTGGGTGAGCTCGAGCGCCGGCACCGGGAGGTCCCCCGGGACCGGGTGCTCTCGGACGAGGAGATCGCCGCGCTCTGGAACGACCCCCCAGGCGACGAGCTCACGGGGGCTGCCCTCCGCCTCCTGCTCCTGACCGGGCAACGCTCCGGTGAGGTCCGGAAGATGAGAGTCGATCACATCGACGGCTCGGTCTGGACGATGCCCCGCGGCTACCGGAAGCGGACGAGGGCCGACCGCGGGCGTCCTGCGGCGAAGCACGTCGTTCACCTGTCCCCGCCAGCCGTCGAGCTCCTGGGTTCGATCCGGAAGTACAGCCGCGGCGGGTTCGTCTTCCCGAACCGTAGCGGGAGCGGCCCACGGGACCGTCAGAGCCTCGCGAGAGCCGTCTCGAGGGCTCAACCCCAGGCGGAGGACCCTTGGACGCCTCACGACCTGCGCAGGACCGTCCGCTCCCGCCTCGCCGACCTGGGTGTGGACGCCGTGGTCGCCGAAAAGGTGATCGGGCACGCCCTGCCGCCGATCCTGCGGACCTACGACCGGAGCGAACAGCTCTCGGAGCGGGCCGAGGCCCTCGACCGTTGGGCCGACCGGGTGCTTGAGATCGCAGGAGGGTAGACATGTCCGTACCGACACCGTAGAATCTGAGGACAATACGAGCTCGCCGGATCTTGAGCGTAATTCGGATCAGCGGAGCAAGGAAGCACTAGAGCGGCGTCCGGGTGGCCCCCGGCGACCCCCGTGCGAGCAGCGAAAAAGCTGCCCCTCCTCCGGCGACAGATGCAGACCGATCAAGAGGCTGCGTCCCGACTCACCTATGTGACGACGGGACGCGGCCTTTTTGAATTGGATCGGACGCTCCCCGTCGCGGGAGGAACCGACAGATGCACGACCGGACCGAAGGATCGACCAGCCCCCTGCTCAGCCCGACCCAGCTCGCCGCGTACCTCGGCGTGGGAAGAACCACCGTCTACGACTGGATGACCGCGGGGAAGGTCCCACCGCCGTTCTACCTCTCAAGGAAGTCACCGCGCTGGCGGCGTTCGACCGTCGATGCCTGGATCGCCGAGCGAGAGGCGGAGGCAATCGCGGCGGCGGGCGACGATGACTGACGTCAGGATCGCCGCGTCCTACCCCGCCGGCGTGAACCCGTCGCGGGCTCGGCTTCCAGAAGCGTACACGACCGCGAAGCGGCTGCTGGCCGAAGCGGCCGACCTCGACCTCGTGAAAGAATGGGGCGACAGGATGGCTGCGCTCGAGACATACGCCCGACAGGCGGAGGACGACGAGCTCGAGAAGATGGCTCGCCGGATCCGGGGGCGGGCGGCTCGGCGGGCGGGGCAGCTCCTGCGGGAGTGGGCGGCTGACACCTCTCAGAACGCGAGGAAGGAAAAACGAGGGGACGGCGCCGACCCTTCGTTTCCCCGCACCCAGCGCGAAGCCGCCGAACAGGCCGGGATGTCGGAGCGCCAGGAGAAGGCGAGCGTCGCGATCTCGAAGATCCCTGACCCGGAGTTCGAGGAAGCGATCGAGGCGGAGGACCCGCCGACGCTCACGAAGCTCGTCGCGGAAAGCAGGTCGACGAGAAGAAACCCGGATCTCGCGGCGCGTCAGGCGAGGGCTTCAAAGAGAGCCGCAGTCATGGGCATCCTCCGAAGTACCGCGGAAAGAATGTCTCAGCACGAGCCGGTAGCGTCCGCCGGCATCTTGGAGGAGTGGCAGATCGAGGACGCGATCGAGAAGGCTCAGGCCATTCGGGCGTGGGTCGACGACTTCATGAACGAGGCGAACATCCGGGAGCTCCAGGAGCCTAGAAAGCCGCAGGAGGGCGACGAGTGACGATCTACCACGCCGACGCCGAGTGGCGGGCGTCCCGAATTCATGACGGCGGGCGGGCCTGGAACCTCAAGATCGCGCCGTGCCCGGCGTGCGGTCGTTCGCATCGGATCGGCGCCGGCGTGTCCCGCGCCCCGGTCCTCGTCGGGCGCCTTCACGAGCTGGAGTGCGGAGCCGGTCCCGTGTCCATCGGCCACAGGGCCAACCAGCCGGCACGGAAGGTCGCCCGAAAGGCCGAGGAACGGCTCGACGAGGCGGCGGAGCTTCTCCTCGAGCTCGGTGACGTCCTCGAGCTGCCGCACGCCCGGAGCTCCGTGCGGCGGCTCTCCCGGGTCGTGGCCAAGGTCCAGCGCCGGACGGCATTCATCCGGGAGCTCCAGGAGCCTAGAAAGCCGGAGGAGGGCAACGATGACTGACCCGACCGCCGCTGACCTCCGCTCCGTCATCCCGGCACTCGACGAGGTCGTGGACACGCTCACGCAGGCCAGAGAGGCCGAAGGAGCCTCCTGGAAGGCTCGGCCCCTCGATCACGCCTTGGCGCTGGCGAGGCGGCTCAGGATGACGGTCAAGAACCAGGCGGCGGTCTTCGACGCGGGCGGGACCGGGGAGGACGAGAAAGCGGCCCGCCGACTGTAGCCGACGGACCGCCCTTTCCCGGGGAACCACCCCCGATCCTTCACCTTCAACCCAGGCCGAAAAGATGGCCGAACATCTCTCGAACCCATGCCGAACATCCCTCGAACCCATAAGGAACGTACAGAGATGAACGACGAGACGAAAGCGGACGCCCCGGAATGGGCGCAGCCGGTCGCCCGCTTCGAGCGGGAGGCCGTGAGTCAGATGGCGAGCCGAACCGGAACCGACCGGACCTATACGCCGAAGCATAAGGAGCTCCTGAGTCTCCTGGCGACCTACGCAAGGCCCGACGGAACCCAAGTCGAGGTCGGACGGCGGCTGATGAGGGACACGATCCGATGTAGCGGCGCCCGGCTGGGCGAGATCATCGACGACCTCATCCGATGGGGCGTCCTCGTCGAGACGGCGGCAGCGCTTGGACCCCATCCGACGATCTACTCGGTCCGCGTTCCCGACGCCGTGAAAAGCGGGGACTCTAGCGGGGACTCTAGCGGGGACGAAAGCGGGGACGAAAGCGTGGACGAAAGCGGGGACTTGCGGGGACGAAGCGGGGACGAAAGCGG
>DAPKRP010000062.1:0-2892 GCA_031800515.1 Polyangiaceae bacterium LLY-WYZ-14_1
GGCGGCGCCGATGCCGACCAGGACGGCCCCCGCCGGGGTGAGGGCGTCGGAGGCGCCGTCGTCGGCTCCGAGCACCAGAGCCACCGTGCCCCCGGCGGTCGCCGCGACGCCTGCGCCGAGGAGCACCCAGGGCCCAGCCCCCGGCCCGCTCGTGCGTTCCGAGGCCTCGGCGGCCCCTGCGTCCGGCGGCGGCAGCCGGAGGTCCGGCGTGGGCCCGTCCTCCGGGTCCGGGTCGACGGTGGTGGGCCCCCCCGGGCCGACCTCCGGGCCCCCGGGCGCGGACGGGCGGTCCGGGTCTTCCGCCAGCGCCGCCTCGAGGAACTGGATGCGTTGGTCGGCGGTGCGACGCTCCGGGGCGCTCGGCCGCAGCCGGACGAACTCCCGGTACGCCTCGAGGGCGGGCTCCACCTGGCCCAGGCGATCCGCTGCGGCTCCGATGTGGAAGAGCAGGTCGGGGCTAGCGGTGAGCCGATGGGCCCGTCGGAAGCTGGCGAGCGCCTGCCCGTACTGCTCCCGGGCATAGGCCCGGCGGCCCTGGCGGAAGGCCCGCCGGGCCTCTTCCATCGCCTCTTCCGGGTCGAGGAGGGCGTCCTCGTCGTCGATCTGAGCGGCCGCCGGCGCCACCGGCAGCAGGCCGAGGAGCGCGATGCCCAACGCCACCGCCGCCGCCGTCTCCAGGACACCTCGTCTCGTGGGCAGGAAGTAGAGCCCTCGCCGCTGCATGGTGGGCCGGGTGTACACCGGTCCGCGCGGCCCGGCGAGACCCCTCGGGAAGCGGGGGGCCTTTCCGCCGCGGGGGATCACTTGACCGGCCAGATGGCACCTGGGGTCGTTTTTTCCATCGACGCGGGCGGGGGCGTCGCGTCACCATGGGCGTGACCAAGGGGGATGCGATGAAGGCGACTGGGGAGACGCGCGGCGGGGGCCGCGCGCCGACACAAGGGCTGGTGCTGGCGGGGTTGCTCGTGGTGGGCATCGCCTGCGGGGACGACGGTGGTGAGATGGCCGAGGCCGATGCCGGGCCGCCGCCGACCTGCGACGACGGCGTTCGGAACGGCCGCGAGACCGGCGTCGACTGCGGCGGCGGGAGCTGCGACGCCTGCGCCCTCGGTCAGGCGTGCGCGATCGACGCCGACTGCGAGAGCGGCAACTGCAACGGGAGCACCTGCGGCCCGCCGCCGGTCTGCGACGACCGGAGGCAGAACGGCGACGAGACCGGGGTGGATTGCGGTGGGCCGGACTGCCCCGGCTGCGCGACCGGGGAAGCCTGTTCCTTGGCCCGGGACTGCGACTCCGGCCGTTGCGAAGACGGTCGGTGCCGAAGCTGCAGCGACAACCTACAGACCGGGGACGAAGCCGACGTCGACTGCGGCGGACTCGTCTGCCGCCGGTGCGAACCCGGGGAGGCCTGTCGCACCCGCTCCGACTGCCGGGGGGGCGACTGCGTCGAGGGGATCTGCATCAGCTGCAACGACGGGGTCCAGAACGGCGAGGAGACGGCGGTGGATTGCGGCGGGCCGGACTGCCGTCGGTGCGCGCTCGGGACCGCGTGCCTAGAAGACCGGGATTGCGCGAGCGAACGTTGCGACGACGGCGTTTGTCGAAGCTGCAGCGACGGGCTGCAGACGGGGGGCGAGACGGACCTCGACTGCGGTGGACCGTGCAAAAAATGCGCGCCAGGGGACGGGTGCGCTGGGGACGAGGACTGTGCCTGCGGGGCCGCGTGCATCGAGGACGTCTGCGACATCTCTATCGAGGTCTTCGAACGAAGCGACGACTACCTCGGCTGCGAGGAGACCGTCCCCCTGGACGCCGTGCCCTGCCCGGACCTGTCCGAGTCGGGCGTGTCGATCACGATCGGCGACGATGACTTCGTCGACGTCGACCTTCCCTTCGACGTGCCCTTCTTCTCGACGTCCTTCGGCACCGCCCGGATCGAATCGAACGGGCTGATCAGCTTTGGGACCGTCCCCACCTCGTCGCCGTTCAGGTCCGTCTGTCCACCGGCCGACTTCTTCTTCGGCAACGAAGCCTTCGTGGCGGTCCTATGGGCCGACCTCGACCCGACCCGGGTGGTCGAAGGCCAGCCGAACGCCGTCCACCACCAGGTGCTCGGGGAGGCACCGAACCGCCGCTTCGCGGTCCAGTGGCGGGTCCTCTACTGGGTCTTGTCGGATCCGGAGCTCGCCCCCAGCGCCGTCGACGTGCGGGTCACCCTCGAAGAAGGCACGGGCGAGATCCGGGCCTGCTACGTCGACACGACGACCGACGACCCCGAGACGAATCAGGGCGACGGCGCCATCGCCGGCATCCAGACGTCCGGCGATCGGGGCTTCGCCTACAGCTGCGGCGCACCCGAGCTCGAAGAAGGTCTCGTCCTCAGCTACTCGCCGAGATGACCCGCAGGGCCCGCCGGGCCACCGACCCGAACCGGGTCTCCAGCGCCGGCTTCGGCACGCCGGTCTAGGCCGCCGTGCGGCCTAGGTCGAAGGGGACGACCTTGGCCTCGCCGCCGCGTTGGACGAGGGTGTCGCCGAGGAGGGTGTCGTCGGTGTCCGGGTGGTCGAGGGTGTAGTGGAGGCCCCGGCTCTCCCGGCGGGCCAGGGCGCAGGCGACGACGAGCTCCGCGACCTGGGCGAGGTTGCGGAGCTCCAGGAGGTCCCGGGTGACGAGGTGACGCCAGTAGTACTCTCGGATCTCTTCCTGCAACAACGCGATGCGGCGGGCCGCCCGGTGCAGGCGTTTGTCGCTGCGCACGATGCCGACGTAGTTCCACATGAAGCGTCGTATCTCGTCCCAGTTCTGGGTGATGACGACGGCTTCGTCGCTGGGCACGGCTTTGCCGACATCCCAGTCCGGCACGGGGGGGATGGGCTCGCTCCGCTCCGGCAC
>DAPKRP010000063.1:0-4014 GCA_031800515.1 Polyangiaceae bacterium LLY-WYZ-14_1
AGGTCGACACCTATTGCTTCGGGGACTGCCCCGGAGACGACCGCCTCGACGCTGGTCCCGAGGCGGACGGGGGCGGGGCCGGCCCTCGGCCCGACGGTGCCGTCCCCGACGGCTGCGTCCCCCGGGGGGAAGAATCCTGCAACCGCAACGACGACGATTGCGACGGTCTGGTGGACGAGGACTTCGCCGAGGACCCCCGGCACTGCGGCGGCTGCGGCATCGAGTGCTCGCTGCCGGGCGCGTTTCCCGCCTGCATCGACGGGGCCTGCGCCATCGACCGGTGCGAGATCGGGTTCTTCGACCTGAACGACAACCCGAGCGACGGCTGCGAGTACCGCTGCCCCCCGTCCGGAGACGAGATCTGCGATGACCGGGACAACGACTGTGACGGTCGCGTCGACGAGGATTTCGACCTCGCGACGGACGTCCTGAACTGTGGCGCCTGCGGGACGAGCTGCACCTTCCAGAACGGCCGCCCCGCCTGCGCCGACGGCGACTGCGGTCTAGCGGATTGTCTCGGAGGCTTCGTCGACCTGAACCGGGACCCAACGGATGGCTGCGAGTACCGCTGCAATCCTAACGGCCCCGAACGGTGCAATCAGGCAGACGACGACTGCGACGGGCTCGTCGACGAAGGCTTCGACACCTCGTCGGACCCGAACCACTGCGGGGCCTGCGGCCAGGCCTGCGGCTTCCCGAACGCCATCGGGCGCTGCGTCGACAGCACCTGCACCTTCGACGGGGACGACTGCGAGCCGGGCTTCGCCGACGTCGACGGGGACCCCCGGACCGGGTGCGAGTACGCCTGCCCCACCATGATGAGCGCCGTCGACCGCTGCAACGGCATCGACGACGACTGCGATGGCGTCATCGACGAAGACGACCCGACGGTGGGAACCGCCTGCGGCGATGGGACGGGGGCCTGCCAGCAGGGCATCTGGGTCTGCCAGCGGGGCGGCCTCTTCTGCTCCGGCGAGCGGACCCCCACCGGCGAGGTATGCAACGGCGAGGACGACGACTGCGACGGATCCGTCGACGAATCCACCCCGGGGGAGCCCATCCCCGGGACGGGGAGCCGCTGTGGCGAGACCAACCAGGGCAGCTGCCGCTTCGGGGTCGTCGTCTGCGCCGGAGGCGTCCTGACCTGCGGCGGGGGCTACATCCCGCCCACCGCCGAGGTCTGTAACGGCGAGGACGACGACTGCGATGGGGCACCGGACGACTCCCCCGCGCCGCCGGGGACCACCCCGCCTTCCTGCCTCGAAGACCGGGGGGTCTGCGCCGGGCGGAGCCCAGTCTGTCAAGGGGCCGCGGGCTGGGGCTGCACCCTGCCGGACACCTTTCAGGCGGTGGAGAGCCGCTGCGACGGTCTCGACAACGACTGCGACGGGACCGCCGACGAGGGCTGCCTCAGCCCGGCGCCGGGGGGCGGAGACGTCCGGATCGACACCGGGGACGCCGCGGGGGCGGACAACTCGCTATCCGTCTCGATCCAGGGAGATGGAGCCGACGCCGTCTACCTCACCTGGATGGACCGGCGGGGCCCCGGGGGTGCCCAGGTCTTGTTCCGCCGTTCCTCCGATGGGGGAGGCACCTGGTCGAGCATCCTGACCCTGGATGACGACGACGGCGCGGCCATCGGCCCCCGCATCGGGGTGACCGGTGCCAGCGGTGGCGAGGTCGCCGTGGTGTGGAGCGACTTCCGCGGGGGCAACGCCTTCCGCCGCATCTTCGGCCACCACTCGAGCGATTCCGGGGCGACCTTCTCGGGCACGGACCAGCGGGCGAACGCGGGGCAGGACACGGACGCCTTCAACGTCGACGTCGCCGTCGCCGGGGACGACGTCTTCGCGGTCTACGAGACCTTCACCTCGTCCCGGGTCCGTCACGTCTACCTGGTGCGCTCCGACGATGGGGGCGATAGCTGGAGCGGTCCGGACCGAGTCGACCACGGGGACGACGTCACGGTCCCCAACTTCGTCGCCGCCACCCCCCGGGTGGCCGCCTCCGGGGACGACGTCTACGTCGTCTGGCGAGACAACCGCAACGGCGCCCTGGACGTCTACTTCAACCGCTCCACCGACGGCGGGGCCACCTTCGAAGGCACCGACACCCGCCTCGACCTCGGGACGGCGGCAGGCTCTTCGAGCAGCTTCGCCCCCGCCATCGACGCGGAGGGAAGCGACGTCTACGTCGCCTGGGTCGACGACCGATCCGGAGGCAGCTTCGACATCTGGTTCAACGCCAGCGACGACCGAGGCGACACCTGGTTCGCCGGCGCCGTCGAGCTCGACGACGACCCGATTCCCCACGACTCCATCGACCCCCAGGTCCTCGCCCTGGCGGCGGACGAGGTGCTCGTGGGCTGGGTCGATTTCCGCTTCGGATTCCCCGACGTGCTGGTCGCCCGCAGCACGGATGGGGGCGCGACCTTCGGGAGCCCGGTGCGGGTCGATCGGGGCACGGGGAACGGGGCCTCCGGGTCCTTCGAGGCCCACTTCGGCGCCGACGGGGACCTGGTGGTGGCGGTCTGGTCGGACGAACGAAACGGGGCTCGGGACGTCTACGCCAACTTTTCCCTAGACCGAGGCGTGGTCTGGCAGAACACGGACACGCGCCTCGACACGACGCTGCCGGGCACCTCGGACAGCCAGCGTCCCCAGGTCTACGTCGCCGACGGCGTCGCCCACGTCGTCTGGCGGGACAACCGGGACGGCGCCAACGCCGACATCTACTACCGCCGCCTCGAAGCGCCCTGAGAGGGTCGCTCGAAACAACGCTCGGGTCGCCGCGAAGCCGCTCTGGCGGGGGAGCCGGGCTCGGGGCGAGGGACCGTCCGTTCAGCCTGCGTCGGCCGGGGCGTCGTCGCCGTCGGCGGCTTCTTCGGCCTGGTCCGGGGCGGCATCGGTCTCGGTCGCCTCGGCGGCCCCGTCCCCGCCCTCTTCACCGTCGGCGGCCTCACCGTCGGCGGCCTCCCCCTCTGCCACCCGGACCTGGGGCTCGCCGTCGAAGGGAAGGAACTCGGCCTGGACGATCTGTCCGGCCGCCATGAGGAACTCGGTCTTGCCTTCGACGGGCTGGGCGAGACGGGAGTCCATGTAACGCCAGTCCGCCCGGAACTCGCTCGGCCCTTCCAGGGCTTCGATGGCGAGGAGCTCGAGGACGAGCCATTCGACGGAGCCGAAGGCCATCGCGTACCAGGCCCGGATCCGCTCCGGCTCTTCTCCGCCATGGGCGAGGTTGTCCTCTTCCACGTTGGTGAAGGGCTCGATCAGGGTCCCCCCGACGGCGAACAGGCTGGCGATGGCGTCCGCGTCCCGGCGGTTGAAGTGGCCGACGTAGTGCCGGACCACCTGGGGGCCTTCCATCAGGGGGTTCGCGAGGGGCTCGTAGACGAAGCGGACCTCGAAGCCGTCGCACCAGTGGGACCGCTGGACCAACACCTCGAGGTTCTGCCCGTTCATCCGGACCTCCCCGGGGCGCGGCGGATCCGTTTCCCCCCGGCATTCCTCCGTGGCCGGGGTCACCACGCGGGTCTGTTCGACCATCCGCCAGTCGAAGCTGTCGGGAGAGGGCGGCGGGCTGGCGTGCTGCATCACCGTGTTGACGCAGCCCTTGGCGGCCAGGGTCTGGTCCCGGACCAGCACGAGCCCGCCTTCCGTCTTCCGGATCCGGAGCTCCTCGTCGAAGCCGAGCTCGCCGAGGTCGAGGGGCCCTTCGGTGCAGTGGGCCCCGACGAACTGCCAGGAGGTCTCGTGCAGGTAGTCGCCGCCGGGCTCGAGCCCCGGGGGCCGATTGGCGCCGGTCTCGATGTTGCCGATGTCCTCATCGCCGGCCTCGAGGGGCCCGGCGGTGGACTGGGCCCCCCCGCCGCAGGCCGCGGAGGCGACCGGCAACAGGCCGACCGAGAGGACGAAGGTCAGAGCACGCCGAAGGAAGGTGGCCATGGGGGCCGCTAGAGAACCCGGATCGCCGGATTTCGTCAAGGCTCTCGGGCCCTCGGGGCGGTCCGGG
>DAPKRP010000064.1:0-3104 GCA_031800515.1 Polyangiaceae bacterium LLY-WYZ-14_1
CCGGCAGCGAGCCGCGCGGCGGGAGGCGACCCCCCGGAACCCACCGAGAAGAACACGGAGCCTGCATGGACGGACGCACCGCCTGGGGAACCCACGACCGCCGCCGCACCGCACTGGCGGCGGAACGAGAGGGGCTGTATCGACGGGATACGGAGCACGCCAACTGCGGCGTCGCCTTCGTCGCCCGCCGGGACGGATCCCGCACCCCCGAGGTGGTCGCCTCCGCCCTCGACGCGCTGGCTCGGCTGGCCCACCGGGGCGCCGCCGGGAGCGACCCGGAGACCGGGGACGGCGCCGGGATCCTGCTCCAGGTGCCCCACCGGCTCCTCGCGGACGCCCTGGCCGAGCAGGGCCGCCCCCTGCCCGCGGCGGGGGAATACGCCCTCGGGATGGTCTTTCTGCCCCGGGACGCCGCCCTCCGTGCCCAGGTGGAAAGAGAGGTGGCCGAGGCCTTCGACGCCGAGGGGCTGCCGGTCCTGGCCTGGCGGTCCGTCCCCATCGACCCCGGCGCGACCGGCCCCTTGGGGCGGAGCACCCTGCCGACCCCGACCCAGGTGGTGGTCGGGCGGGGCGCCCACGCCGACGACCAGGCCTTCGATCTCGCGCTCTACCTCGCCCGGAAGCGGCTCCGCCGGGAGGTCTCTCCCCGGGTCGCCGAGGGCGCGCCGGAGGACACGTTCTACGTCTGTTCCCTGTCCCGCACGACGGTCGTCTACAAAGGGCTGCTCCTGCCCTCCCGGCTGGGGCAGTTCTACCCGGACCTGACCGACCCGAAGACCTGCTCGGCGCTGGCGATCGTCCACCAGCGCTTCAGCACCAACACCTTCCCCTCCTGGGAGCGGGCTCACCCCTACCGGCTCCTCGCCCACAACGGCGAGATCAACACGCTGCGGGGGAACGTGAACTGGATGCGAGCCCGGGAGATCCTGCTGGCCGCCTCCGGGGACGAGACCCTCGCCCGGATGCGGCCGGTGCTCGACCCGAGCGGCAGCGACTCGTCCATGCTGGACGACGCCCTCGAGCTCCTGCTCCGGACCGGCCGCTCGATCCCCCACGCCCTCGCGATGCTGGTCCCTCCGGCCTGGCAGTCCCGCCAGGACATCGACCCCGCTCTCCGGGCCTTCTACGAGGTGCAGGCCTCCCTGATGGAGCCCTGGGACGGACCCGCCTGCGTCGTCTTCAGCGACGGCCGATCCGTGGGTGCTGCCCTCGACCGGAACGGCCTCCGCCCGGCCCGCTGGGTCGAGACCAGGGACGGCCACGTGGTCCTCTCCTCCGAGGCCGGCGTGTTCTCCGTCGAACCGGACCAGGTGCTTCGGCGGGGGCGACTCGGCCCCGGGGGGCGCCTCCTGGTGGACACGGAGACGAACGCCGTCCTCGACGAGGCCGACCTCGAAGCGGGCCTCGCCGGGGAACAGGACTGGACGGCCTGGGCGGACCGCACGCTCTTGCGGAGCCGGGATCTGCCGGTCCCCCGCCTCGACGAGCTGCCGGAACAGCCCGACCGCCCGGCGCTTCGCCGAGCCCAGCGGGCCTTCGGCTATAGCCGGGAGGACCTCCGGACCGTGCTCGCCCCGATGGCCAAGACCGGCAAAGAGCCCATCGGCGCCATGGGCAACGACACGCCCCCGGCGGTGCTCTCGGAGCATCCCCGGAGCCTGTTCGATCACTTCAAGCAGCTCTTCGCCCAGGTCACCAACCCGCCGATCGACCCGCTGCGGGAGGACCTGGTGATGTCCCTCCGGACGACCCTCGGCCGGGAGCACGACCTGTTCGCCCCCGGACCCGCGGAGGCCCGCCAGCTCGAGCTCGACGGCCCGATCCTCACCCCCGAGCGCATGCACCAGCTGCGTCGGTTGGACGAAGACGGGCTCCGGGCGGTCACCATGGACGCTTGCTTCGACCCCGCCGGGGGCGGCCCCGGGCTCGAGGCCGCCATCGACGCCCTCGAGGACCGGGCCGTCGAAGAAGCCCGGGCGGGGACCAGCCTGCTCATCCTCTCGGACCGGAGCCTCGGGCCCGACCGCGCGGCGATCCCGGCGGTGCTGGCGACGGCGGCGGTGAACCACCGCCTGGTCGAAGCCGGGCTTCGGCACCGGGTCGGCCTGGTGGTCGAATCCGGCGAGCCCCGGGAGGTCATGCATTTCGCCCTGCTGTCCGGCTACGGCGCCGGGGCGGTCCACCCCTACCTGCTCTTCGAGACGGTGGCGGACCTGGTCCGGGGGGGCGAGCTGGTCGACACGGACCTTCAGACCGCCGTCGAGCAGACCATCGCGGCGATCCATGGCGGGCTCCGGAAGGTGCTCAGCAAGATGGGCATCTCCACCCTCCAGTCCTACCGGGGCGCCCAGATCTTCGAGGCCATCGGCCTGTCGAAGGCGCTGGTCGAGCGCTACTTCCCGGGGACGCCATCGCGCCTGGACGGGGTCGGCCTGGCCGAGCTCGCCGACGACGTCGCCCGGCGCCACCGGGGCGCCTTCCCGCATGGAGCGGCGCCGATGCGGACTTCCGGGGCGGGTCGCACCGATGACCCCGGCATGCCCCTCGACACCGGGGGCCGCTATCAATGGCGGCGGGACGGCGAACGCCACGCCCTCGGCCCGGAGACCATCGGGCTCCTCCAGCACGCCGTCCGCGGCGCGAACCGCAAGGCCTTCCGCACCTTCGCCCAGCGGGTCGACGAGAGCGGGGCGAAGGCCCCTGCGCTGCGCCATCTGCTGCGCTTCCGCAGCGATGCGGCCCGGCCGCCGGTCCCCCTGGACGAGGTCGAGCCCGTCGCAGAGCTGGTGCGCCGCTTCCGGACCGGCGCCATGAGCTTCGGCTCCCTGTCGGCGGAGGCCCACGAGAACCTGGCCCTCGCCATGAACCAGCTCGGGGGCCGCTCGAACTCCGGGGAAGGCGGCGAGGATCCGCGGCGGTATCGGCGGGAGCCGGACGGCGGCTCCCGACGGAGCGCGATCAAGCAGGTCGCCTCCGGCCGCTTCGGGGTGACCGCCCAGTACCTGGTCGAAGCCGACGAGCTCCAGATCAAGATGGCCCAGGGCGCCAAGCCCGGCGAGGGCGGTGAGCTGCCTGGTCACAAGGTGTTCGACGTCATTGCA
Source organism: Polyangiaceae bacterium LLY-WYZ-14_1 (assembly GCA_031800515.1). Taxonomy (GTDB): domain Bacteria; phylum Myxococcota_A; class Polyangia; order Polyangiales; family DAPKRP01; genus DAPKRP01. Next base: position 3,102 of record DAPKRP010000064.1, read on the forward strand.
AAG
>DAPKRP010000065.1:0-7293 GCA_031800515.1 Polyangiaceae bacterium LLY-WYZ-14_1
GGACCTCTCCGTCGAGGCGGGCTACCTCGCCGAGGCCGGCATCAAGCTCGTCGTCACCTCGTATTAGGCGGGGGGTCGGGGGACGCCTGGAAGACGACGGAGACGCGACCCCGTGTCTCCTGGGGGTCGGCGGCGGGGCGGTCCGTGAAGGCGTCGGCGACGCAGCGATCGGCCCCCGGGGTGGCCACCGTGTGGCGGACCACCCGACCTCGAACCGTGCCGTCTTCGGCGACGTCGAGCCGCAGGACGAGCTCCCCGGCGGGGGAGGCGCCCCGGCGGCCCGCCCGTCGTCGGCAGTCGAACAGCGCAGAGAGGCGGCTATGGGTGAGGGCAGCGAGGCGCCGAGCGGTGCCTTCGTCGGGACCCTCGCCGCGAAAGCGGACCAGGCCGTTGCCGCTCTGCCCCGCGGCCTGCACCCGGCCATCCGGCAGACGGGTGACCGCCAGGCCAGCGTCGAAGGCCTCCCGAGCGCGGCGCATGCGGGCTTCCATCGCCCGGGTCGCGCCAGCGAGGGAATGGCGGAAGGTGAGCTCCACGAAGACGGTTTCCGGGTGCTCGAGGTCGTCCATCCGCACCCGGACGAGCCGGCGTTCGATACAGCGTTGGAGGCGATCGTCGTCGAGCTCGTCGACGGTGACTCGAAGGGCGGGGCGCCGCCGCCGGGGACGGAGCGCGACCTCGACGCGTAGCCGACCCTCGATCGTCGCGTCCTCTTCCAGCCGGTCGCCATAGCACTGGCGCAGGGCCGTGCTCTGCCGGCCGACCGCTTCCGCCCAGTCGAGGAGCCGCTCCGAGTCGACGCCGGCGCCGCTGTCGACCCGGACCTCGACGTCCGCCCGGGAGGTGACCCGGGGGCTACGCCCTTCGATCTCCCGGGGGCTTCCGTCTTCCCCCCCGCCGTCGTCCGGCGCCTGTCCCTGAACCGGGGCGACGGCCCCGACCCAGACGAGGGCCGCTGCCCACAGACAGCCGAGCCGCCGGTGGTGCCGTCCCGCCGGGGGATGGGCGCCGAGGGCCGACGGCGGGACGCGTCCACCCGTCACCCCCCAGTGGTAGCCCAGCCGTCCCGGGTCGGACAATGCGGCGGGGTGGGACCGGTGGAGGGCGGGCACGCTGGACAAGGCCCGGACATGGACGAGACTGCGGCCCCATGTCGGGGAGGCCCAGGAAGAACGACGGTGCCGCGGGCTGACCCAACCCCCCGGCCGCCGGCGGGCGCCGCGCCGTCCGCGAAGCCGGGCGGCGCCAGGGGTCCTGACGACGACGGCGCGTCGGGCCCGGCGGCGGAGGTGCCGCTGGTCCGCGTCTCCCGGCCTCGGCTTCGGCGCATCCTCGGGCTGGCGCTTCCCATCGTCGGGGGGATGGTCAGCCAGAACGTCCTCAACCTGGTCGATGCGGCGATGGTCGGTCGGGTACCGGATGCCACCACCGCCCTGGCCGCCGTCGGCATGGGCAGCTTTCTGACCTTCTTGGCGGGGGCGTTCCTGATGGGCCTGGGCGCCGGGGTGCAGGCCATCGCTGCCCGCCGGGTCGGGGAGGGGCGCCGGGGCGAGTGCGCCCTGCCCCTGAACGGCGGGCTGCTCCTCTCCTTCGGCCTCGGCCTGCCGCTGTCCGTCGTGCTCGCCTCCCTGGCCCCGGCGATCTTCCGGTGGCTCGTCGACGACCCGCAGGTGACCGCCCAGGGGACGCCCTACCTGCAGGCCCGGCTCCTCGCCCTGGCGGCGGTGGGGGCCAACTTCTCCTTCCGCGGCTACTGGAACGCCACGGATCGGTCGGCCCTCTACATGTCCACGCTGGTGGTCATGCACTCGGCGAACATCGTCCTGAACGGGGTGCTCATCTTCGGCGCCTTCGGGGTGCCGGCGATGGGGGCGCCGGGGGCCGGCGTCGCCTCCGCCATCGCTACCGGCATCGGGACGGGGACCTACCTGGCCCTCGGGCTGCGCCACGGCCGGCGGGAGGGCTTCCTGGTCGCCTTCCCCAGCCGGGAGGGGCTCCGCCGCATCGTCGCCCTGTCCGTGCCGGCGGGTCTCCAGCAGTCCTTCTTCGCCGCCGGCATGGTGGTCTTCATGTGGATCGTCGGTCAGGTCGGCACCGCTCAGATGGCGGCGAGCCACGTGATCCTCCAGCTGCTGCTGGTCGCGATGCTGCCGGCCCTCGGCTTCGGGCTGGCGAGCGCAAGCCTGGTCGGCCAGGCCCTCGGTCGCGGGGGTGCCGACGATGCCCGGCGCTGGGGGTTCGAGGTGGTGCGGGTGTCGAGCCTGGTGGTCGGGGTCATCGCCCTCCCGGCGATGGTCTTCCCGGAGCTTCCCCTGCGCCTGTTCCTGACCGACCCCGCGACCCTGGACCTCGCCGCCGGGCCGATGCGCCTGGTCGCCTTGTCCCTGCCCGTCGACGCCACCGGCGCCGTCCTGATGAACGGCTTGTACGGCGCCGGGGCGAGCCGCCGGGTGATGGTCACGGCGACGGTGCTGCAGTGGGGGCTCGGGCTGCCCCTGGCCTATCTGGTGGGCCCGGTCCTCGGGCTCGGCCTCCTGGCCGTCTGGGGGTCCTACGCGGGCTACCGGCTGGTCCAATCGTTGGTCTTCCTCGGGGTGTGGCGAACGGACACGTGGACCCGCCACGCCGTCTGACAGTCCCGTTCCGGGCCCTTCCACGCTCCGACGCCGGTCGAGCTCGCTCTATTCGTACCCGGGGTCGGTCTGCTATGGTCCGCGGTCTCTCGGAAGGAAGCGATGCTCGACCGACCCTTGCTTTGTCTCACCGCTGCGGTGGCGGCGCTGGCCGCCCTGCCCGCAGCCGCCGCCGCCCAGCGGCAGCTCCAGACCCGGGACGGGTTTCTCTACGACGTCTCGGATACCAACGTCACCCCCGGCCTCGACAACGGCCAGCTGGTGAACGGGACCGACGGCGGGATGTCCAGCGCCTACGCCGGCGCCTACTTCCTCGAGGTCGGGCCCGCCGGCGACGGCGCCGCCCTCACCCGCTACAGCACGGGCAACCGCCTCGGTGTCCTGGACCGCAACTTCCTCACCCTGGCGGAGTGGAGCGTCCCCGGGACCACGGTCGTGGCCCACCGCGAGATCTACGTCCCCATCGCCGACGGCCAGGAGTACTGCCGCTACGTCGACGTGTTCGAAAACGAAGGGGCCGAGCCGGCTTCGATCCGGGTCCGCTACTCCGGCAACCTCGGCAGTGGCAGCGCCCGGGTGCGCCTGACCCACAGCGGCAACGCGAACGATCCCGCCAGTCGGGCGGACCCCCGGGACGACATCGCGACCGCCAGCGACCTCTGGGTGCTGCAGGACGATGCCGATGCCCGGGGCATCCCCTCCCTGGTCTCGGTGATCCGAGGTCCCGAGTCCCAGTTCGACGACGACCTCGCGCGCCCCGCCAGCAACGACGACCTCAGCTTCACCAACGACAGCTTCTCCTGGGAGTACGTCATCACCGTGCCCCCGGGGGAACGTCGCGCTCTGATGACCTTCGCCCTCCAGGCGCCGGACCGGGAATCGGCGATCCAAGAGGCCGAGCGGGTGAGCGGCCTGCCGGACGATACCCTCGTGCTGATCGACGACGATCTCCGGCCGAACATCCTCAACTGGGAGGTCAGCGAGCTCCCTCGGATCGTGTTCGACGGCCCCGTCTCCATCGAAGAAGGGCAGCCGATCACCGTCGGTATCGACGTCGACGGCGTCGACGGCGGAGGCGCGACCTGGAGCGTCGACCTGCCGACGGAGCCCGGCGAGGACAAAGGCGACGGGACCTTCGATCAGGGGGACGACCTGACGGAGGTGACCATCCCCGGGGAGCTCACCGCGGGCTCGGCCCAGTACCGGGTCTTCGTTCGGGCCCGGCTCGCCGCGGACGCCTCGAAGGAACGGGTCCGGGCCCACGTGGTGCGGGTCGACAACGTCGCTCCCGTCTTCCGGTCCACCCCTCCGGCCCGGACCCTCTTCGTCGGCGACACCTACGTCTACGACATCCGCGTCGACGACGCGCCGGCGGAGTTCAACAGCGCGACGCCCATCGGCTATGCGGTCTTTCCCACCGGGAACCAGACCGGAGAGCCGCCTGCCGGCATGGCCGACCCGGTGCCCATGATCGACGACGACGGCGAGCCGTTCGCCCGGCTCACCTGGGACGTGCAGCGGGACCAGCGGGGCCAGTCCTTCGCCCTGACCCTCCGGGTGACCGACGGCGAAGATGCGGCGACCCAAGACTTCACCCTGACCGTCTCCGCCAACCTCCCCCCGGAGCCGCCGACGATCGTCGCGCCTCTTCCCCTGACCATGGATGATCCCGGGCCCGTGCGTTTGACCGAGCGGCAGCCGGAGCTGGTGATCGAAAACGCCGTGGACCCGGAAGCGGACGACGTCCGCTATCACTTCCGGGTGGCGACGCGCAGCGATTTCGTGCCCGAGTCCATCGTCGTCGAAACGATGAACGCGTCGATGGAACCGCCTCCCTTCGAGACCGGGCTGCCCGCCGACCCCAGCGGGACGACCCGCTGGCGGGTGCCGCAGACGCTCGACCTCCAGACCTACTTCTGGGAGGTGCGAGCGGTCGACGACCAGGGGGCGGTCAGTCAGGCGCGCTTCGCCATCTTCAACGTGCGGATGCCCCCGATGCCCGACGCCGGTCCCCGGGAGCCCCCCATGGGCGGCGGCGGCGGGTGCACCATCTCGGCCGCCGAGCCTCGGGACCCGAAGGCGGCGGGCCTCGGGTCGACCGTCCTGTTGGTGCTCGGGGTCCTCGCCGCGTCGACCCGCCGGCGCCGTTGACGAAGCCGATCCGACGCCGTCTGCGGCGTTCCGGCTCCCGAACCGGCGACGCGGGATCAGGCGACGCTGCCGTAGAGGGCCGAGCGCAGCTTGTCCTGGGCCCGGCGCTCGAGCTGCCGCACCCGCTCCCGGGATAGGCCGAGCCGTTCTCCGAGCCGCGCCAGGGTGTCCGGTTCCTCGTCGAGAAAGCGACGCTCCACGATCTCCCGCTCCCGGGCGTCCAGCCGGGTGAGGGCGCGCTGCACGGCCTGGCCCTGAAAGCGACGAAGCTCGTCCTGGGCGACCCGCTGCTCCGGGGTCTGGCCGGCGGCGTCCGGCAGGTCGATGGTCCGCCCCCCTTCCCGGGCGCCGAGGGCGACGTCCCGAGCCGCCAGGGACGATTGGACCATCTCGACATCCCCCGGGGCGACCCCGAGGGCGTCCGCCACCTCGTCCCGGGTCGGGGTGCGACCGAGCTGCTGCGTGAGGGCGCGCTCCGTCGCCCGAAGGCGGCCGAAGATACGGCGAGCCGCTCGGGTGGAGGGGCTGCCGACGATCCGACGGTTGTCGAGGGTATGGCTCCGGAGATGGGCCCGCACCCACCAGGCGGCGTAGGTGGCGAAGCGGGCGCCTCGTTCCGGATCGAAGCGACGGGCCGCTTCCACCAGCGCCAGGTAGCCTTCGCCGAGGAGGTCCTCGCTCGGGACGCCATAACCTTCGTAGCGACGGGCCAGGGACCGAACCAGACGAAGGTGGGCCTGGAGCAGCCGGTCCAGGGCGGCGGCGGAGCCCGCCTGGACCTCGGCGGCGAGACGTCGTTCGGTCTCGGCGTCGAGGAGAGGCGGGTCTTTGCCCTCGAGGCTCGCCGGGCGACGCCGGCCTCGTTTGCCCTCCGGCGCCAGGAGAGCCGCCTCCGCAGCTCGGCGTCGACGGGGCGTCGCCGCCTGGAGCGTGGGGGCTGCAGGGGAGGTCGTCTGGGGGGAGCTCGACGTCTGCATGCCCCTTGTCCTAAGCAGCGTCCGTGCCTACCTGCGGACCTGTCCCGGACCGAGCTTCCGGGCTGTTCTGCCCCGCCGCCGGCTCCGAGCGCGCAGGTTCGGCCCGCCGGGCGAACATTTTGCGCGAAAAGCGTAGCCTACTACAGCTGTGTCCGGAGGGCCTGCAGACGGCTTCGAAGAGGCGCGACGAAGTCCAGGCTGACCGTCTGCCTTCCCGTCTGTGCCGCCCGGCTGGCGTGCCATTTGGTGAGGCCGAGGCGGGCGGCGGCCCGAAGCAGCGCGACCCCGGTCGCGCCGTGGCGCCAGCGAGCTCGCCAGAGCCCCGTCGCCGAGGTGACCAGCGCGAGCTCTTCGGCGGTCAGATTTCCGAGGGCTACCTCGTCGGCGAGGTAGCGCTTCAGGATTCGACCTCGGCGGGCGACCAACAACACGACCAGGAGAAGGTAGGCCAGGACCAGCAGGAACCAGACCGGGAGGAGCAGCAGGAACACGACCGCGCCCTCCTCCCCGACCCCGGCGAGAAAGGCGGTGCCGTTCCAGACGGCATGGAGCAGGACGGCGGCGGCGAAACCCGCCAGGGGGGCCAGCAGGCGAATCGCTCCCTGGGTACTCTCCCGGGCCAGCCCGAGGCCCAGGCCGAACAAGCCCGTGTAGAGGGGGTGGCCCCAGGGGAACAGCATCCCCCGGAGCACGAAGGTCGCGGCGAGGGCGCCGCCGCCACCCTCGGAGGCCGCCCGGGCGTAGTAGACGACGTTTTCCACCGTCGCGAAGCCCAGGGCGACGAAGGTCGCGTAGATCACCCCGTCGACCATGCCGTCGAATTCCCGGCGCAGGAACCAGAAGATGCCGAGCACCCCGAGCCCCTTCATCGCCTCTTCCACCAGCGGGGCGCTGAAAACACCGCTGGCGAGATCCCCCGCGGCGGGACCGAAGGCGCTGCCGACCACCGCCCCGACCGCGGTGTTGACGACCGCCGAGACGCCGACCGCCGCCGTCGCCCCCCAGAGCAGGCAGCCGACCAGCGCGTAGGCGGGCTCCGGGTCGTAGCGGTCGAGGAGCCGAGGCACCGTCAGGTAGACGAGCCCGGCGGGTAGCGCCAAGGCGGCGGCGCCCAGCATCCCGAGGTAGCTGTCCAGGGGGTTGGGCTCGAACAAGGGCGGGAGCAGGAAGACCACGCCGGTCAGGCAGGCGCCGGACAGGCAACCCACGACGGCCAGGGCGAGCCCGAGCCCTCGGCGCCGTCGGTCCGGGTCCGGCAGACGGGCAGGCGCCACCTCCGCCGCCGGTGCTCGTCCTGCCACCTGGGAACCATAGCGCGCGCGGCCCGGTGCCGTGGGTGCGCCTGGGGTCGACTCAAGGGGCGGGGAGATGGGCGCGCTCTCGTGCCGCCGAGGCGCCATCTGGTCGAGGGTCTAATCAGGTCCGGTCGGTGCCCGACGGCGGGCGATTTTCTGCCAGGCTCCGGCCCGAGATGCGTTGGAAGCACCACCATGGCTCGCTGCGGCGGGCGCTCTCGGGAGGCGCCCTCGCCC
>DAPKRP010000066.1:0-2358 GCA_031800515.1 Polyangiaceae bacterium LLY-WYZ-14_1
GTCGTGGTCGACCTCGACGGCTTTTCGTCGGTCAACGACGCCCACGGCTTCGCCATCGGAGACGCCGTCCTCCAGGAGGTGGCGGCGCGTCTCGCCGCCAGCGTCCGGGAGACGGACGTGGTGGCGCGGCTCGACGGGGACGCCTTCGGCCTGGTCCTCGAAGGCCTGCGCAGCCGGGACGAGGCTGGCGCCGTGGTGGAGCGGCTCCGGGAGGCGCTCCGGGGTCCGCTGATCCTCGGGGAGGGGGCGCCCCGCATCTCCCTGGGCTTCTCCACGGGCTTGGCCTTCGCACCGCGGGATGCGGGGGAGGCCGAGCTCCTCCTCGAACGGGCGGAGGCGGCGGTCCGCCGGGCGAAGGACCGACGACGGCTCGGGGCGGGGCACGAGGAGGAAGGGCCCGTCTGTGGCGGCTCCGCCTCCCAGGTCGGCATCGAGGAGCTCCGAAGTGCCGTGCGAGACGGGCGGATCGGCACCGTCTACCAGCGGCAGGTCGAGCTCTCCGCCGAACCCCGGGTCATCGGCTACGAGGCGCTTCTGCGGCTCCGGGAGGTGGACGGCCGGACCCGTGACGCCGAGGCCTTCCTCCCCGCTCTCCTCGAGACGGACCTCGTGCTCACCGTCGGACGACAGGTGGTGGAGGAGGCGGCCCGGCGCCTCGCCGACGGGAAACGTCGCCATCCGGGGAGGCGCATCGCCGTGAACCTGAGCTTGCGGGAGCTCACCGACGTCGGGCACCTGCGCATGCTCCGGCTCGTTCCGTCCCGGTTCGGGCTCCACCCCGGAAGCCTCGAGCTCGAGGTCGACGAGGCTGCCTTCACGGCGGACTCGGCGAGGCTTCGGGAGGCGCTCGAGCTACTGCAGCAGGCGGGCTTCCGCCTGGCGGTCTCGGGTTTCGGGGTCGCTCGGGTGCGACTGGCGGACCTGGCCGCGCTGCCCATCGCTCGGCTCAAGACCCATCGCTCCCTGGTCCGGGGGATCTCCGATGACCCGGGCCGGAGCAGCGTCCTCGCGGGGGCCCTCGGGCTGGCGAGCGCGCTCCGGGTGGAGCTACTGGCCGAGGGGGTCGAGCGAGCTGGCGAGGTCGCCGCGCTTCGGGCACTGGGCTACCGACTCGCCCAGGGGTGGTTGTTCGGGGGACCCCTGGCCGACCTCTGATCGGTTCCGGCGGCGCTCGTGTCGCGACCCGTTCGACCCGTCGTCGGCCGGCGCCGCCCCGTGGGGCGGAGACGGCAAGAGGGCCGAGAGCCCGACGACGAAGAAACCGCTGGCCACCAGGGGGAGCATCCAGGGCAGGGCCGCCTCCGCCTGGGCGCCGGCGCCGAGCCCGACCGCGATGCCCGGCAGGACCGTCATCCCGGAGAGCATCTTCCAGACCAGGGCCCGCCGGGGGGACAGACCCGCGGCGATGAGCAGGGCGAAGGTGCCGCCCTCGTGAGGCAGCTCGTGGACCAGCACGGCGCCGACGGCCCCCCATCCGGTCTCCGGCCCGAGGGCGAAGGCCATGCCGACCAGCAGCCCGTCGACGGCCTTGTGGAGGGCGGAGACCAGGAGCACCGAGGGGACGGTGCCGGCCCGGGCCCCCCCGAGGATCCGGTGCAGCCCGAAGGCCAGGCCGGTGAAGCCGAGGGCGCCGACCGCCCCCAGGAGGAGCGCGGACGTCGCCCCGACCCGATCGACGGCCTCGGGAAAGATCAGGAGGGCGGCCGCGGCGACCAGGACGACCCCCGCTCCTCTCCGGAGCGGGAGGACGAAGCGACCAGCGCCGGGAAAGGCGAAGAAGGGTCCGGCGGCGACCAGCGTCGCGCCCACCAGAACCGCCGCCCCGAGGGCCGCGGAACCGATCGGTAGACCGGGGTTCAATCGACGGCCCTCACCCGACGTGACCTAAACGATCCCCGGAGCGTCCGCAACGCGGTTGCAAGACCAGCGCCCGGGAACCCACCGCCGATGGGCCGAGAAGGACCGTGTCGGGCTCGTCGAGGGACCCGGGTGCTCCCCGGGGGCTGGGCCGCATCGACGGGGAAACGGTCTGGCCCTACGGCTTTTCCATGGCCGCCGTTCTCCGACCGCCGCCGCCTCCGGGTTGGCGACCGATCTCCGCCGCGGCCATGGGGCTCGGATGGGTGCTCATCGTGGCGGCCGGCCTCGTCGGCTGCGACCCGGAGACCGGGAGTCGCTCCTCCGTGCCGTCGGCCCGGGCGGCCTCCGAGTCGGCGGAAGGGGGCGCGACGGCCTCCACCACGACGCCCGACAGGTCCCGTCCCCTCCCCTACGAGCTTCGAAGGACGCCCTTCGACGCCGAGCCCCCTCGAGATCCGGAGAGAGATCCGGAGGCGAACCGGGGCACGGCTTCGTCCC
>DAPKRP010000067.1:0-3521 GCA_031800515.1 Polyangiaceae bacterium LLY-WYZ-14_1
GTCCCCGGGCGCCGCTGATCGTGAGCGCCCGGGCGCCGACGATCCCCAGCGCCCGGGCGCCGACGATCCCCCGGGTCCGGACGCTGGCCCCCGCCGGGCGAGCGTCCCGCCCCCCGCGTCCGGCCCCGAGGAGGAAGGCAACCCCTTCTCCCGGCCGCCGGTCTGGCCCTTCTTCCTCCTGGGCCTCGCGACCCTGGGCGTGATCCTCCGGGAGACCCGGGCCTTCACCATCCCCTTCGCCGTCGCCGCCCTGTTCGCGGTGCTGCTGACCCCGGTGATGGACTGGCTGGAACGGAAGCGGGTGCCCACCGCCCTGTCCCTCGTGCTTCTGCTGCTCGGCCTCTTCGGCTTCTTCGCCGGCCTCGGCGCCCTGCTCTACGAAGGGGTGCGGTCGGTCACCGACGCCCTGCCGCGCTACTCGGATCGGGCCGAGGCGGTCGCCCGCTGGCTCCTCGACCGGCTCGACCAGGTCTTCGACGTCGACCGGATGGGCGCGGCCCGGGTGGACCTCCGGGAGCGCCTGTCGGAAGCGCTCTCCTCCGAGCTGTTCCTCTCCTACGTGAACGAGGGCATCGGCAACTTCCTGAGCTTCATGTCGTCCCTGCTCATCATGCTGCTGTTCCTGATGTTCATGCTCACCGGGAGGCGCATGTTCGGGATCAAGCTGTATCGATTGATCCGTGCGAGCGGTCGGGACGACGCCGCCACCCGGGCGATCGTTCGAAGCGTCTCGGACCGGGTGCAGGGTTACCTGGTGATGAAGACCGCGGTGAGCGCAGGGACGGGGGTCGTTTTCGGGCTGGTCGCCCTGGCGTTCGGGCTCGACTTTCCCCTGGTTTGGGGCTTCCTGGCCTTCGTCTTCAACTACGTGCCCAGCATCGGGCCGCTCATCGCCGTCGTTCCGCCGATCCTCCTGGCCTTCTTTCAGTTCGACCAGCCGGCCTTCGCGCTGTTGACGGGCGGCACCCTCCTCGGGGTGAACTTCCTGAGCGGGAACGTGGTGGAGCCCAACCTGATGGGGAACCGGCTCGACCTGAACGTGGTCGTCGTCCTGCTCAGCCTGTTCCTCTGGGGGCACATCTGGGGGTTCGCCGGGATGCTCCTCGCCGTACCGCTCACGGCGGTTCTCAACATCACCATGAGCCACTCCCCCCGCTACCGAAGTCTCAGCAACCTGCTGAGCAAGTGATCCCAGCGGCGACCGTTCCCCGGGTGGACCTGGGTCCACGCCCACCCTAGGTGATCGGTGTGCGCCATTCCGATGCGAGCTCCGATCCGCGGCCCGTGGTCGCCATCGCCGGTGCGACGGGATTCGTCGGTGCGGCCCTCCGGGACCTCTTGGCCCCCCACTACCGGATCATCGGGCTGACCCGCAGTCCGGTACGCGCGGAAAAGCATCAGGACGACCCGGACGTCACCTGGCGCCACTGCGACCTCTACTCCCTGCTCCAGCTCGAAGAAGCGCTGCAGGGCGTCGACTACGCCATCTACCTGGTGCACTCGATGCTGCCCTCGGCCCGGATGGTGCAGGCGAACTTCGCCGACCTGGACGTGATCCTCGCGGACAACTTCGCCCGGGCCGCCGAGTTGAACGGGGTGAAACAGATCCTCTATCTGGGCGGTCTTCAGCCGGACGGCGCGGAAGACGACCCGGAGGGCACCTCGAAGCACCTGGCGAGCCGCCTGGAGGTAGAAGCCACCCTGGCGGGCCGCGGCGTCCCCGTCACCGCTCTCCGGGCGGGCATCGTGGTGGGTCCCGGGGGCTCGTCCCTCCGAATCCTTCTGAACCTGGTGCGGCGCCTTCCGGTGATGGTGCTTCCGAAGTGGACCCAGTCGAAGAGCCAGCCGGTCGCCATCGAAGACGTGGAACGCGCCGTCCTCCGTTGCCTCGGAAACGAAGAGACCTTCGGCCAGGCCTACGACATCGGCGGGCCGGAACAGCTGACCTACGCGGAGATGATCGCCCGGGCGGCGCGGGCCCTGGGAAAGAAGCGCTGGCTCTTCCCGATCCCCTTCCTGACCCCGGGCCTCTCCCGGCTGTGGGTCGTCCTGGTCAGCGGGGCGCCGATGGCGCTGGTCGGGCCGCTGGTGGAAAGCCTCAAGCATTCCCTCACCGTCTCCGACAACCCGGTACAGCGGGCCCTCCTCCCGGGAGCCACCTCCTTCGACGAGGCCCTCCGTCGCTCCATCGACGATGAGGGCCGGCCCCTGCCGAACCCCCGAAAGGCCCTTCGTCCCCTGGAGAAGAAGTCTCTCCGGGAAGCCCGGACGGTGCAGTCGGTGCAGCGGATGCCGCTTCCCCGGGGCCGGGACGCGGAGTGGGTCGCCTTCGAGTACATGCGCTGGCTGCCGCGTTTCGTCTGGCCCCTGCTGCGCGCCGACGTCTCCGACGACGGGGTGGTGCGGTTCTCCGTGTTCGGGAAGCGGTCCTGGTCCCTCCTGGAACTGAGCCACGCCCCGGACCGGAGCGTGCCGGACCGGCAGCTCTTCTACATCACCGGCGGGCTCCTCGCCCGGGGTCCGGGGGAGGCGGTCGAGGGCAGCCCCGGTCGCTTCGAGTTCCGCGAGGTGCTCGGGGGCCGGGCCATCGTCGCCGCCATCCACGACTTCCGCCCGGCGCTGCCCTGGTACATCTACCAGTGGACCCAGGCCCTCGTGCACCTCTGGGTCATGAACGGTTTCCGCGGCCACCTGTCCCAGGTCCCCGAGCTGCTGCCGGAATCCACCGCCTCCTGAGGGCCGCTTCCCGGACGGACGGGGTGGGTGTGGCCCCCACGTGGACCGCCTTGGGCGCCTTGACATGCCCGGGACGGACCGGAACCGTTCCAGCGTGCCCGTCTCACCCGCTGGCCTTCGTCTGCCCGCCGCGGGCTGGGTCGCGACCTCGCTGGTGTTGGCCTCGACGGGGTGCGGGGACGGCGATGGGCCCGGAGCGGTCGATGTCGACTCCGTCGACTCCCACCGGTCGTCGATCGTCGGCGGAGACGAAGCCGACCTCTGCGCCTGGTCCGGAGCCGTCCTCCTCCTGGACGAGGCGGGCGACTCTCTGTGTAGCGGCGTGCTGCTCCATCCCCGGGTGGTCGCCTATGCGGGCCACTGCGGGACCGGCTTCACGGAAGCCCGCTTCGGCAACGGCATGATCCGGCGGGCCGTGCCCATCGCCCGGGACGGGGAGGGAGCCCTCCGCTGCTACGCCCACCCGGACTGCGACGGCGCATGCGACCCGGAGGGCGGTCGGGCCGGGGACCCCTGGGACTATGCGGTCTGCGTCCTGTCGAGCGCCTATCGGGACGCCGCCTTGGTACCGCCGGCCATGGGCTGCGAGCTCGACGCGGTGCGTGTGCCCGACCTGCCGGCGCAGGTCGTCGGCTTCGGCCGGGACGACCTCGGCATGAGCGGTATGAAGAACGTGCTGGAGATGCGCGGTGCCGACAGCGGTGACGAGGCCATCAGCCTTGCCGTGGCCGCCCTGTGGACCGGCTTGTTGTACGACGATGACGTCTGCGCGGCCTGCCACGACC
>DAPKRP010000068.1:0-2633 GCA_031800515.1 Polyangiaceae bacterium LLY-WYZ-14_1
CGGGGGCGGGGCTCCGGCGTTGGCTCGTTGCCGAGGACGGACCGCACCTCGAAGGACAGGGGGGGCGTGTCCACCTCCCCGATGACTCCGTCCTCGGTGACCACGCGGACCTGGAGCGGGCCGACGGTCACCGGCCCCGGCGCCATCGCCAGCAGGGACAGGGCGAACACGTGGCGACGGGGGTCGTCCGGGTCCACCTCCGCCCGCCGGGCATGGACCTCGACGCTGCCCGGGGCCGGCTCGTCGGCCCCCGGGGCTGGGGCCGACGGGGCCGACGCCGTGACGGTCTCCGCCGGGATGGCCACGTCGTCGCCGGGGTGCCGGGTGACGACGACGACCTCGAGCACCGCCAGGTCGCCGGTGAAGGTGCCGCCTTCGGGCTCCCGTAGGTCCAGGGTGATCTCGGGACGGTGGGCGGCGGGAAGCGGTGGGGTCGCCGGCGGCTCGCTCTGGGCGAGGGCGGCCGGGCCCGAGACGAGGGTCAGGGCGAGCCATCCCGCGGCCCCCAGGGCCCCCGTCGACCTCATCGATAGCCCCCGATCCGCCGCTCCCGGCGCCGGAACAGCTCGTGGATCGGTCGGACGTAGTCCCGGTCCGTCGCGACGACGAGGTGGTCGATGCGCAGGCGCCGGAAGAGCTGCTCCCGCCGCCCGCGCTCCCGGGCGACGAGCTCCCGGTAGCGGGCTCGGACGGCCCGGTCCCCCGTGTCCACCTCGACGAGGTCGCCGGTCTCGAGGTCCTCGACGGTGAGCAACCCGACGTCGGGCAGCTCTTCCTCCCGGGGGTCGACCACCTGGAGAGGGATCACGTCGTGCCGGGCGGCGGCGAGGCGAAGGGAGCGCTCCCAACCGTCGGCGATGAAGTCGGTCACCAGAAAGGCGACGGAGCGCCGGCGGGTGACCCGGCTCAGGAAATCGAGGGCCATCCCGAGGTCGGTGCCCTCCCCCCGGGGCTGGGCGTTCAGGATCTCGGTCACCACCCGCATCACGTGCCCTCGTCCCTTCTTCGGCGGCACGAATCGCTCGATCCGGTCGGTGAAGAGGATGAGCCCGACCCGGTCGTTGTTGCGGATGGCGCTGAAGGCGAGGAGGGCGCTCACCTCCGCGACGGTCTCCACCTTCGGGCGACCGACCGCGCCGAAGCGCTCGCTGGCCGACAGGTCGACCAGGAGCATCACCGTCATCTCCCGCTCTTCCGTGAAGACTTTGACGTAGGCCTGGTTCATCCGGGCGCTGACGTTCCAGTCGATGAAGCGGACGTCGTCCCCGGGCTGGTACTGACGGACCTCGCTGAAGGCCATGCCCCGTCCCTTGAAGACGGAATGGTAGGACCCGGCGAGCTGGTCGTTGGCGAGGCGCGAGGTGCGGATCTCGATCTTGCGAAGCTTCTTGACGAGGTCCCGGGGGATCATGGGACTTCGACGGCGTCGAAGATGCGACGGATGATGACGTCGCTGGTCACCTCTTCCGCCTCGGCCTCGTAGGTGCGGAGGACCCGGTGGCGCAGGACGTCGGGGCCGATCGCCTTGACGTCTTCCGGCGTCACGTAGCCCCGGTGCTTGACGAAGGCGTGGGCCCGGCTCGCGACGTTCAGGGCGATGGACGCCCGGGGGGAGGCGCCGTGGGCGACCATGTCCGCCAGCTGGTCGAGCCCGGCCCGCCGCGGGTCCCGGGTCGCGGCGACCACGTCGACGATGTAGTCCTTGATCTTCTCGTCGACGTAGACGTGACCGACCACCTTCCGGGCGTCCATCACCTGGGCCGGGGTCACCACCGTCACGGGCTCCGTGGCCGCCACCTGCTCTTCCCGGCGGCCGAGCAGGATCTGGTCTGCCATCCGGTCCATGATCCGCCGCTCTTCCTCCCGGGTCGGATAGTCGACGGTGACGTGAAGCATGAACCGGTCGAGCTGGGCTTCCGGCAGGGGGTAGGTGCCCTCTTGCTCGATCGGATTCTGGGTGGCGAGCACCATGAACGGGGGCTCGAGGGGGTGGGTCGTCTCCCCGATGGTGACCTGGAGCTCCTGCATCGCCTCGAGGAGCGCGCTCTGCACCTTCGCCGGGGCCCGGTTGATCTCGTCCGCCAGGACGAGGTTGGCGAAGATCGGGCCGCGCTTCGCGGAGAACTCCCCCCGGGTCTGGTCGTAGATCACGGTCCCGACGACGTCCGCCGGGAGCAGGTCCGGGGTGAACTGAATCCGCTGGAAGCGGGCGGCGATCGCCGAGCACAGCGTCTTCACCGTGAGCGTCTTGGCCAGCCCGGGCACCCCCTCGAGGAGGACGTGCCCCCCGGTCAGCAGCCCGATCAGGATCCGCTCGACCATGTCCTCCTGGCCCACGATGACCTTGCGGACCTCTTGGAGGATCGGGTCGATGAAGGCGCTCTCGCGCTGGACCATCTCGTGGATGGCGCGAACGTCGCTGTACATCGGAGGGCGGCACCTACCAAAGGGGGGACGCGGCTGCAAACACGGGGGACCGGCGATCGATTCCCCATCCGCCGTCCCGTCTCCCTCCCTCCGCCCCGGCGCCCCGGGTGCCGCCGGGGGATGATGCGCCCCATGGCCCTGCCCCTTCCGCGCCTCGAGCCCGACCGCATCCTGCGCCGCCTGGTGGGCCTCCGCCCCTGTCGGAA